>JAHCMM010000243.1 GCA_019192515.1 Cyclobacteriaceae bacterium SS2 | reverse complement strand
TAAAAGCCTATAATTCTAAATGGTCCGTTCAATTAGAAGGCAGAGGACTAATTCGGTAGTTAGATAATTACATCTAGCAGGCAGGCCAGTTCACCTCTGCTTTCTTAATCTCTTAAGAACACTTGAAAATAGAACTTTTTATGGACAGCTAAATCTAAAGGGCCAGGCAGGCCTTCGGGGTTTTGATATTTTATTCGATCTAGCATCTATAATAGTATCATCCCTTCGGGATTAATCCTGGCCTATTCTCTTTAGCAAACTGGTCAGTTAAGATCGATAAACATTAATCTAGGAGTTTTGGCTAAACTGCGTACAATACGAATCCCGAAGGGATGACAGGATTGTAGAAATCTCATCAATACAAAATTAAACTCCGAAGGAGTGACATTATGGCTGAATGTGATTGGTGAATCCGTGGTCTTATCCTATTTGTATCCATTGACTGGCCACTAATGCACGAATGGATCGAGGAAAGTAGATATAGAAAAAAGAATTGCTCGAATATCCGACTGAAACACAGTATTTCCCCACCCTATTCTGACCTTGTCAGAATAATTTGTGATAATTTGAAATATTTACCTTCCAGATTATGCAATAACTGTGTAACAAAAGTCAGTACTACTTATTTAGGACAGCTATGGTTGAAAGTGATTTGTGAATCCGTGGCTTTATTAAAATATAATATTTAGCATTAGTGGCTTATTCCTTTCCGGCCCACATGACTTAGAAAGTGTTGTCATTTCAGAATTCAGGCCCCCAGTTAATTTCCCGCCTTCGGATCATACTTTGGATTAACCTCCGGTAGTTGTGCCTCCACACCCTTCAGCCAGGCTTCCAGCGATTGCTTCAACTCCGCTGCCACCTCCGGGAAATCTTTGCTCACGTCCTTTTCTTCACCCAGGTCCTGCTCCAGGTCGTACAACTCTACCTGGTCGCCTTCAAAGTACTGGATCAGCTTCCATTTGCCCCGACGAACAGCACTGGCGGGTGTGGTAGTGGTATAATAATGTGGGTAATGCCAGAAAATCTCCTCTCTTCCCAGATCTCCTGATGGCTCCTGCAACAAGGGCATCATGGAGAGCCCGTCGGTATCCGCTGCTTGGCCCGACACCATCCCGGCAATGGTGGGAAATAGATCATTGGTGATCAGGGGCACATCGCTGACACTGCCCGCATTGATTTTTCCGGGCCATTTGATGATCAACGGAACCCTGATCCCGCCTTCGTAGAGCGATCCTTTACCAGATCTCAGCGGAGCATTGTTAGCTACCGTCTCCCATTGCTGAAACTCTCCCACTCGTCCGCCATTGTCAGACAAAAACATCACGATGGTATTGGAAGTGATTCCAGCCTGCTCCAGCCCTGTCAACATCCGGCCCACATTCTCATCCATGGTCTTGATCATGGCTGCATACACAGGGTTGGTGTCTTTCATTCCCGGCTTGATCTTCTTGCTGAAATAATCCACCAGCTGCTGCTTGCCCTCCATGGGTGTGTGGGGGATGTGAAAATTGAGGTGAAGGAAAAATGGATCGGCTTTCTTTTGCTCAATCACCTCCAGCGCCTTATCCGTCAATCGGTCTGGCAAGTATGCTCCGGAGTCAGCTCCCAGCACCAATCCGGGGATGTAGCGGATCTGCTTTTGGAAGTTGTTGCCTGTCCAGGGGTACCAATACGTATCAGGCGCGCCCCAGGCAGTCCCACCGACATTCACATCAAAGCCCTGGTTTTCCGGGTAATGTTCAAAGTTTCCAAGGTGCCATTTCCCAATGTGAGCCGTGAAATAACCCTGCTCTTTCAGATACTCGGCAATGGTGATTTCTGATTGAGGAAGGTTACCGACCGTTTTCGGCTGGACCAGCCTTGTGTTATACTCCGTCATGTCGCGACCCTTATTTCTCCAGTAATCTTCCGAATTCTCATAGTGGGTGGTCATCTTCAGCCGGGCGGGATATTTTCCGGTCAAAATGGAGGCCCTGGTAGGCGAGCAGACCGGGCTGGCTGAGTAAAAGTTACTGAAATACATGCCCTCTTTGGCCAGCTGATCTATGTTGGGAGTTTCAAAAAGGTCACTCCCGGTAAACCCAAGATCTGCCCATCCGAGGTCATCCGCGACGATGAGGACGATGTTTGGCTTTGTGCTTTGTGGGGTCTTTTTTTCAATATCAGTGCAGCTCATCAAAAGGATGAGCATCATCAGATAAGGTAGTCTTTCAATCATTTTTTGGGGGAGTTTATTTGTTCTTTTTCCATATGGGGCCTCCGGTATATGGCCTGCCCACCTCATACCGACTGCTGGGGGTAAACGCCTCTTCCATAATGGCCTCGATCTTTTGTACAATATCAGGGTGCTTTTTGGCCACGTCCTGCTCTTCTCCCAGGTCAGACGTGAGGTCATACAAGGCGATTTTACTTCCCTGGCCCATCCGGATTCCTTTCCAGTCACCCATTCTCACGGCCTGGTTGTATTGATCTCTGTTGTGTCCATAGTCCCAATACAGATAAGGTCGCCCGGAAGAAAGCTTCTGGCCTTTCAATGCTTCGCTGATGTTGATGCCATCAAGATTGGCGGGTGTTTGAGCCCCTGCAATGGCAGCAAAGGTCGGATGCATGTCCTGGAAAGCAATCACTTCATTACTTATTACTCCTTGCGGGGCGGTTCCGGGCCATCGTACGATCAAAGGAACCCGGATCCCACCTTCTGTAAGATCTCTTTTAAAACCCCTGAGCGGGCCACTGGTATCAAAGCCCTCCCATACGTCATGATGCCCGCCATTGTCGCTGGTAAACACGATCAATGTCTGATCCGATAGCCCCAGCCGATCTACCAGGTCTACGATCTTCCCTACATCCCTGTCCAGCATGTGGACCATGGAAGCGTATTTTTTGGCTTTCTCCGGCCAGCTCTCGTTTGAGTACGGCTCGGTGGTCGGGACTGTCAATCCATCGGGATCTTCTTTTTTGCTGGAAAAGTGAGGGAGCGTGAAAGCCACATATAGGAAAAACAGATCCTGGTTAGCATCCCGGATAAATTGCAGGGCACGATCGGTCAACAGGTCATGGCTGTAGAATTCCCTGGACTCCGTATTGCCTGGCAGCCCCAGCTTAAAGTCATTTTCCGCCCGGTAGCTGTCGTCGAGGTATTCCGGATAGTAGTAATGGGCATGGTCCTGGTTCTGGTAGCCCAGCCACATATCAAACCCCTGGTTGGTGGCATCCCCTGCAGTGCCCGGATCGCCTAATGACCATTTGCCAAGGCCGCCGGTCCGGTAACCAACTGTCTTCAAGGTCTCTGCCAGCGTCACATCATCTTTCTGCAGATAGGTATGATAGTGTGGAATGTTGTCCCTTGCCGGGGTATGTCCGTTGTGCAGCCCCGTCATCAGCACGCTGCGGGAAGGTGTGCAAACCGGGCCACCTGCATAAGCCTGGGTAAACAAGACGCCCTGCGAAGCCAGCTTGTCAATGTTGGGTGTCTTCATCAACTTCTGACCGAAGCAGCCCAGATCACCATAGCCGAGGTCATCGGCCATGATGTAGATGATGTTGGGTTTATTGGGTTGAGAATAGGCGTTACCGGAAGCAAAAGTGATCAGGCACGCAAGCACAAAAATCCAGTAAGGTCGAGGTGTTGGGTTAAAAATCATGACCTGCAATCTATTGCAAGTTGGTAAGTTTTGAAAATGATGGTGTGTGAGGTGGAAAATTACATGCGGTTTAATTAACCTGAGTAGGATTCTGGTAAAAACAAAAAAACTGTCATTCAGAGAGGTGATTTTTTTCCAAAACACACAAACTGTAAGATGTGGGGCTGGTCCCTTTAGGGATGCCTTTAGGCAGGGGTGAGGGAAGGCCATCGCACGCCCCCGAGACCCCTACAGGGGACCCACCGCACAGGTTCGAACACGTCATAAGCAGGCGTGTTGGAAGCCTTGATTGCCCACATTCTTTCCCTTAAGAAGGGCTCTGTGCGCCTACGCTGAAGCTTCGGCGAAAGCGTAGTGACGGTAAAGGTTTTTTGTTAAGTGCTAACGTCGAACTCAGATTAATTGAACAGGAATTTAGCTCTATTCAGCCTACTCCACAATATACCCCGGCACCGCCGGATCACCTTCGAATAAGTCTCAACGCTAAACTAACGTATAGGCCTCTGCGGAAATAAAGGTGATCAGCTATCGTCTTTGGCTCACGTTTGACGATGGTTCTTTTCGAGCCAATCTTTTATTTCTTCAAAAGTGAGGTCACCGGTTGAAATTGAAATTACAAATTGATATTTCTGCTCCTGGTTTGCCAGGATATCAATATTCTCATTCATCAAAATAAGTCTCGCAAGTACATAACCAGTCCTTTTGTTCCCGTCAATGAATGGATGATTTTTTACTATGCTTTCAATAATAGCAGCAGCTTTTGCTATTGGTGTTGGATAAAGTTCTTTCCCGTCAAACATTTGATAGGGCCTGTTCAAGGCTGAGTCCAAAAGGTCATTATCACGAATCCCATTCGATCCACCAAAGCGTTCTATTAGAATAGAATGGATCTCAATAACCTCATTTCTTGAAATCATTGAGCCAACCTTTCAAGAAGTTCTTGATCCTCCTTTAAGATGGTTCTGAGATTTTGCGAAATCTTTACAGCCTCATTGGGTTTTCCTTCAACTGACTTCAAGTAATCAAAAACCTCCTGAAGAACCTCTTCAGATGAATTGTCCAAAAGTCGGTTGATCGCTGTTTTTACTTCTTCTCTGCTCATATATCAAAGATACGAAAACAGATCAAAATCAGTCCATTCCACCTACTCCCGAATATACCCCGGCACTGCCGGATCACCCTCAAAGAAGTCTCCGCTTTTACCCTCACTGATAGCCCACCGGTCGATCCACGAGATACCCCAGTTGCCATGCTTCGTGACCGGGTGCTGATAGGCCTCGTCCTTAAGTACCTCGGATTGTGAGACAAAGGCATAGCCATGATGCCGGTACACCTTCAGCAGGTCCTTCAGATGCCGTGCATTCAGATAATTGGCGTGGATGAGCAAGGTCTGATCCATCGGCCTGCCAAAAAGCCGGATCGATTGCTGCTCAAAATAGACCAGTTTCGCTTCCATGTAATCGATGTAATCCGTAGCAATCCTTTCCATCAGCGACTGGTCGTCCTTTTTATATGCCCTGGCATAGGCCACCGCAAACAGGTAATCATCATTGTCTATGGTGACGGGCGATTCGATGTACCCATGGGTAGCCAAAAAGGATTGAAGCGAGTCGACCTGTGACTGTCGGAGCCCAATCCTCAGATAGGGATGCCGGAAATATTTGTACGGGGACTGATACCGCTCCGCCAGCGGCTTAGTGACACGCTCCCCCTTCAAGATGTTTGCGGTGAATTCCTCAAAAGTCACCTCGTGATAGTTTAGATGAGCGTAGGTGTGGTTGCCCAGCTCCAGCCCATTGCTGAGCCACTTTTCCAGCAGCTCCACCTCAGAGGGATCCGGCTTACCCAGTTGGTAGAGTTTGGTTTCATTCACATATCCGATCGCCGGAACGCCAAAGGCTTTGAAGGCCTCAATGATCCCATCGGTGATCTGAAGCCGATGGTCATAGCCTCCCACTCCATAGGAGACCGTAGGCAGATCATCCACCGTGATGCAGACTTTCTTGTCTTGTGCCTGGCCAATTAAAACCAAAAGTGTGAGAAGGAAGGATAAAGCTGTTTTCATTTGGGAGCAAACCTAAGGATTAAATACTTCCTTACTCCAGCTAAATTCCTTTAAGCTTTTTAGGATTTCGTGAAGTATGAAAAACCCGGGAAATAACTGCTTTATTTTCGGTGGTTCTGTAGATTATTTTATAGCTCCATACTATAAGAAATCGGTATTCAGATTTTTTATGTTCTAATAAAGGTTCAATTGTCCCCATTTTTGGAGATTTCTCAAGTAACTGAGTTGAAGTCAGGATTTTTGAAAGGACAATCTCAGCATATGATAAGCCTTGTTCATCTCTAATGTATTTAACTGCCCGCTCTAACTGACTGAATGCCTTTTTGGTCCAGATTACTTTAACCACCCTTTAGATTTTTCTTCTACTTCTTTTTGGGTTAAAGTTTCTCCATTCATTTCTTGTTCCTCAGACTCTTCAATATCAGCCAGCAATGAAAGCTGTTCATAAACATCTTCTAAAGTTGACTCAGGAGTTATTCGATCTGCAATCTGAACGAGATGTTCTTTTAATTTAGATTCCATAAGACTAAGATAACAAATCAGTGGATGATGTCTGTTCCGCCATACTCAAATTTAGTTTTGATAATGATGGAGGGTGACGCCAGTCCATGCATATTTTACCTTTAGGTATTTAATAGTGAATGTTTCTTAGGTCATCAATGGACAGTTCTGACCAAATAATTTTCACCATTTTTTCACCATATCTTTGACCTGATCATGGGAAACAACCTTTCCCTCTTCTCCTTGTTTAATTCCTTGTTCAACCTTTTCAATAAAGATTACTTTTTCAATTAATTCATCCAGATTAAAATCATCCGGCATTAGTTGAACTGTTTCTAAAACCTTATGCTTCCTCATATATCAAATATACGCAATCTCAGTAATGACCCCCACCCTTTAGCTTCCCTTCAAATAAACATTCCAGGAAACTGATTCATTAATTTAAAGAGAGGAAATGCAGTGTTGGAGTAGGGCTGATTCATGAGGGATTAAAAGGTAAAAAAAGAGACCCTTCCTGGTTTAGCGGTTCCGATCAAATCGGAGGTACGCTTAGCCAGGTCGGGCCTCAGTAAACAATGACAACATTGATACTATCAAGGGGCTATGGATTCAGTTCCATCGGTATCCGTTCCTTGTTTAAGGAATTCCACCACCGATAATCGCTTTCTAAGCTCCTTGCTTGGACGAAAGCCAACCCTCATTTTGGTGATCGAGTGCAGATCCACCTCTCTGGGTGAATCCTCTGCCTTACTTGCGAGGTAAGGTGAGAAACTACCCAAATCACCTAATTGAATGATGCGACCTTCTTCCATATAGGTATGCAAGCGTTCTAAGAATGACTCCAACACAGCAAATACATCGGAAGTAGTCAATGAACTCATTTTCGCAATCTCTGAAGCAAACTTCCGTAACTTGACGGGTTGCTCTCGAATGATTCCTGCATAATACTTAATAGTACCTCCGCCAACCACTCCCGGTTGACCTTTGGGTACAGCTTTAAACAGTATTGACATAACTTTAAAATTTAAAAATTAAACAATTGATTTAAGTGCCTGCCAACATAGGCAGGCAGGCTTCACTTGCTATCACGCGGCTGGCGTCAGATTGCACCTATTGGGACTGGGACGAAAGCGTGGTAATGCCTACCGGAGCTTATCCACCAATAATGGTTTCTCTAAATTTCTGCTTTGCTTGGTCTTGCTGGGGACAGTGAGACGTTTGCTGGGCTTTAGCTTGTTAAGCGGTCGAATGCGCTTTTTCGACAAGTCTACAGACAATAAAAAGCGTGCAATAATTATTCCACAAAGGGTGCCAAAACGGTCTATGAGACAAAATAATTAATTTATCTGCCATTTACTGAAAAAAGTATCTGATAACGCATCCTACCGTGCTATGTAATCGTTTAATGATAAGGTTAGAGAGCTTAGAGAAAAATGGCTTAAACCTTCCCTTTCACCTTTCTCATTTTGAATAAAAATTCCCAAATCGAGACAGTTTTGTGTGGTTCTGAATAGACCTCAGGCTAGTCATTATACTGACTAAAAGAGGATACAAAAAAAGTCTGCGCAGACATCAGTGAAAGTCTGCGCAGACTTTCGTTAAAACCCGTGCAGACTTTGAGCAAAACCTGCGCAGACTTTGATCGAAGTCTGCGCAGGTTTTGAAAGTATCTCCGGCAGGGTGTTTTTAAGCGAACTGGTGAAGAAGTTTTTTAGGAGGGGATTCTCGAGATGAGAAAGGGGGGGAGTTAAGTTTGACGGGCATAAGTCACACACCATCCAACCCACACTGGCTAATACTTGTGGCTAGCTAGGGGATGGCAAGGGTGAGATGGCCAAGATTGGACATTATCAATTAAAAAATTTAATGTTAGACTATCATGAATGAAGTTCTAAGTCCCTATGTGGAAGAAGAAATAGTTTCTAGTAGATTTAAAATTCTTCTTTTGTCTTTTGGATTTTGTACTCTAATCGGATAAACCATAGAGGTCGAAAACTTATTAAATTCATTAATTCTTTTTTTAGCCATTTGAGTAAGCTCTGTGTTATATACGAAAAGGCCAATACCTTCATATTCATTCATTAACAAAAGGAAATTTGCAACAGAACTTTGAGCTACTTTAGATCGATTTAAATTCTTTACTTCAACATAGAAAGTCCTATCGCGAAAGGTGAAGCAAATATCAATTCCTGTTCTTTGAATTTTACTTAAAACTTTTACACCTTCTATACTACTTAAAGTCTCAGTTAGATTTGATTCAAACTTTCTATGTCTATCAAATGAGGAAGACTCATTTATAGCTTGTTCCTCAAGTGTGGTCAATTCTTCCTCCTTTGCCTTCTCAAGTTGTCTTTTTCGATATAAGCTTATAAAAGCAATAATTGCAATAATTACGGATAGTGATGCAGACAATATGGAAAGAAGATCAAGTGTACCTAAAAAAGATGATTTTGGGGGCCTGTTATCATTCACTTTCAGATTTGATTTAAGAAGCTCAATTTTATCAAAGAGCTCTTTCCTTCTAGAGAGAGGTAAATAACTGTCTTCCATGAAAGATTCCTGTACAAAAAAAAGCAATTGAATTGCATTAAATGGATATTCAATCCCATATGTAATTTTTTTTGAATCAATTAAAACTTTAATATCAACAGCTTCAAATGTTGTATCATTAAAGATTAATTCCTTGGTGGTTCTAACTAGTTCTTTATTTATTGTCCTGATTTTCTCTGATTTTATTTCTTCTAAATAATCAGGTATATAAAATGCTCCAAAATATATAGTTGCAATTAATCCTAAGAAACCTATTAGGTTTGACACATTTCTAAGTATCCAATTCCATATATCCTTGACAATATTCATTACATAGTAATAATCTTTTCAGTTACCTTTTCAATTTTTTCCAAATCTTACAATTCTTTTTAACAGAATCACTCAACATTATTCCTACCTCCCCATTCTTGGCAGAAGGAACTGGCTGGTCATTTATTTGAATCCCTTCAATTTTTAGACATCTAAATGTCCCATCTCTTTCAATAAAGACTTCATCTCCAATACTGATTTCTTTATTTGTTAAAATTAAAATGCATACAACACCCTTTTTGAATAATTCCTTAGGTTCACCGATTAATACAAGATTTGAAGGTCTAAACTTCACATGGCCAAATGACAAAAAAGATTCACGGACCTCCTCTTTTGAAAGTATCCCATCTTCGATCTCCCTGAACACATTAAAGAGTTGCCAAGTAGTTAAGAGACCACGTTCATCATTCTCAGCATCCTGAATTTGGTTTAAAGTGAAAGGTGGGTTTTTTCTTTGAAGGGGTGATAAATATCGTTGATGATTTACGATATATAGAGCAAACACATCAAAGCTTCCTCTCTCTCTACATCTTCTGTGCTTTATTTTTGAAATTTGGCTACAATCAGAGTCTGTGGAGGTTCCTCCTATTCCTTTACATTCAATTATTAAAATTCCATTATCCATGCCAATTTGAATATCTTCTTCAAGCAACTTTCCACCGTCCTTTTCATCATGCTTTACAACATTTGAAAAACCAAGCCATTTTAAAAATTTGATCAATGACTCAACTAAGCTATCTCCTGTTTCAGTTAAAATTTCGTGTAGGTAAGAGAAATGATTATGGTTAGATTCAATTTCATGATCAATAGCTTTAAGTTTTATATCAAACTCTTTCTCGATAATTCGTCTCTTACTCTCTAAACGTTCATAATTAGGTAGCCAAAATGGGCTACTATTCTTCCAAACAAAAGATGTAGAAAAAGGGAAAAGATTTGGATAAATACCTGGACCTATTTTATTTAAAAATGATTTGAGAAACTCCCCCTTAAATTTGATTTGAGGAAAATAAAAAACTGCTGAATTATTTCTTTTCTCATAAATTGAAACAATCTCATTACTTGAATTTAATAATAATGGCAAATATCTTGGATCCGGTTTATTCTTATCATTTTCCCATATTGAAGGATGGTAAAAAGTTTGACTATAATAAGTTGAATCAATGTTTTCTTCTAATAAATTTTTTAGGTCTTGACGAATGGAATCAGCTACCTTGATTTCCTTACCATATTTAACCGATTTGAGTGGGCTTCCTCCAGTAAGTGAGTATATATTATATCGTCGAAATCCTTGAGACTCCGTGCTGTACTTTGTGGTTGCTACTGTCTCATACTCTATTTCATATTCACCAACTGTAAATATTATTAACAATAGAAATTTATCACCAAACTTTTCCAATCTTTCTTTTAAAAAATGACTTCCAGCTGGCCTTGGGTCAAATACGGTTTCCGGAAAGCTACTTCTTATATAGGTTGAGGAATTTCCAGTATGATTCTTTCTGATATGTTCTGATAGTTTATAGTCCCGGGTTTTATGATTTGCTAATTCAATTATTAAAATATCAAATTCGTGCAAATTAACTGGTAGCTCAAAGTTTAATAATAATTGATGGCTGTCGTAACCAGATTGATTTGGAACCCTAATTTTGCTACCAAGTGTCCCTTGAACCACATTAAATCCTGACTCAACTATAATTTTAAAATCTTCTGAATTTAAATCAAGGCAACAGATTTTAGGCCTTTCTTGAAAAAGAGGAGTGTCTATAGTTGTGCTCAACTTTATTTAGATTTATATAAATGAGATTAGTACCATTATCTATGTATAAACAATTTACATAAAACCCCCATTCAAACAGGTATGTATCAAAAGAAAACCCCTCACTTCCTATTGATGCGAGGGGTTTTCATTAAGAACCAGCTGTAAAAATAAATCCCAAAGATATGGTAAATAGTGGTTTTAGGAAAGGTACTATTTAACGGCTCCCACCCTTCCTGATAGATTTTAATTTTTATGCTTTCTGCTTTTCTATTCGTTGAAGTTGCAAACTCCAACGATCTTAGGGTGGAAGTTGTGGAAAAGGGAATCAGGAGATTCCCAACTATCTATCCCACGACATGCCCTTCGGAACATGTCGAGAAGCTAAGTGTAGTCCGATACGGTCCACAAAGAATTGAAAGTAGATAGTCATTGAGTTTCACCCAGGTCATCAGGAAGCCTGATTATGTTCAAGCTCCTTAATTCGCTTCTTTAGTTTAGAGTTCTGCAATACCATTCCCAAAAAGACTAAGATGAATGTAATGTTCCCAACTAAATCCGCAGTTCCTGATCCGGGAAGATGTAAAATTTTCATAGCCACAGTTACTACTACCAGTATAGTTGCAATTCCATAAAAGATGTTCCAATAGTTCATATCAAGTTCTTTAATTATTCTTCAATAGCTGATGTCAATTCTGAATTCCAAATGGGCTACAACAATTGAGTAAAGTGCCCCATTTCACTTTAACCGGTAAATACCCTTGTAGTAAATCTAACGTATTTCATTGCAAGAGCCGGTATGTAACAAAGCAAAAACCTCTTGTTTAGACTGAAGACAAAGGGTGATTAAGTACAAGCTAAATTCAAAGTGGTTAAGCTATAGTAAATAGTGGTTTTATGGAGATGTGAGAAGATATATTAAGCTGTAGTCTTTTCTAGTTTATTTATTCAATTATAGGCAATTTCCACCCTTGCCAGGGGGCTTTCATTTTTGATGGGCCAAAAACGAAACAAAAAGCCCTTGGAAAATTTAATAAGTGCACGGCCTACACACCACTCGCCTCCCACAAGGCCAACCTCCTGCAACACAGCTCCCCGCAAGCAGCCCGCCAATTTTCCCCAGCCGCCGTGATAGACTATTCAATTTTCCAGGATTTCGTCTGAAAATAAATGCTCGATTTCACCCGGGTTTCATAACGGCCAGTGTGCAAAAACAAAACCCTTGCTTCTACTGATAAACTATTGAAATATGGAGGAACGATTGTGAGTGTCCCTTCTTCGGTTCCTGTCTAAAGCTCGATAGATTCCCTACTCGCCCCGATAGCTATCGGGGCTCTAGGGAATGACGTACTAAGGTCGATTGTCATTATATCATATTATTCTCTTAGGTATGATTATACAGATAAGCAAAGGAAGTTGTGGGAAAGGGAATCAGGAAATTCCCAACTATCTATCCCACGACATGCCCTTCGGAACATGTCGAGCAGCTAAGTCGGATATTTAATAGCATTTGTCCGAAAAGTAGTGATTCGTTACGCACAAATAAATTTACTTTATAAGCAAATTCTGCTGTCGTTTTATGGATCAAGTTATTTCTGATTTTAAGGCTGGTGTACTGCTGCGATTCATGCTCAAATTGCTGGTCATCACGGTCTGGATAAGTGCGTTGCTCTTTGGGCTTTATATTTTGGCATTCTATTTTGTTTCCCTGGCTCAGGGCAATACTTCACAATGGAATGAAGTATTGCCGGGTTTGCACGATACCCAAACCAGGAGTGCGACTGCAGGCATAGGATTGCACTTTGCTGCAGGAGGGATCATTCTTATCCTGGGATGTATTCAGTTGCTTGATCCGGTGAGGTTGAGGTATCCCACTTTTCACAGGTGGATTGGCCGGATATATGTCTCAGCTTCTCTCATTACCGCTATCGGCGGACTGATTTTCATTTTAGTCAAGGGAACCATCGGCGGCTTTTGGATGGATATTGGTTTTACAGGTTATGGCGTACTCACGTTTGTGGTGGCCCTCAATACCATCCTATTTGCCCGGTCAGGAAATTTTGAAAGTCACCGGGCATGGGCCATCCGATTATTTGCCCTAACAATTGGCTCCTGGCTTTACCGCATGGAGTACGGTTTTTGGTTTTTATTCATGGACAGGTTAGGGCATACAAGTGACTTTACCGGACCATTTGATTATTTTATGGACTTCTTTTTTTACGTCCCAAATCTTCTAATAGCAGAGCTTTTTGTAAAGCGGAAAAAATTGATCAAAAGTAAATTGGGTGAAGGAATTGCAGTGATCATTTTGTTTTGTGCTACTACCTTCCTCATCCTGGCGACTTATTTTTTTACAAAGAAGTATTGGGGGCCAGCGATAATGGAAGTTGTTTTTGGTGGGTAAAGCACAGATCTAACGGATTTCAATGAAGTGCCGTTATGAAACAAAACAAAAACCTTGCGATTAACAACCACCCACCACCACTCACAGAATATTTTGATATTGACTATTGAAATATGGAGGAACAATTGTGAGAATCATGGCTTCTTCGGTTCTGGTTTAAAGCTCAATAGATTCCCAACCTGCCTGCAAGCTCGCCTTTCCAGGCTCACGGGAATGAGTTTTAATAACGTGTTTACCTTTCAGCACGTCATTCCCTGGAGGTCCTCAGACCGAGCAGGGAATCTGTCGTGATTAGAAGGAAGGTCTTAAGGTAAGTCGATAGATTCCCTACTCGCCCCGATAGCTATCGGGACTCTAGGGAATGACGTACTAAGGACGATTGCCATTATATCATATCATCAATCTCACCTGATAAGTCCCTTAAGTCCGGATTGAATCTCTTTATCATTCTGTCTTTCCAAAGTCTGTTCCACTTCTTGATTTGCTTTTCTCTTTCGATTGCACTTTCAATTCGCTCATGAAATTCATAGTAAACAAGGTCGGTGCATTTATACATTTTTGTAAAGTCAGACCCCTCCAGGTTTTTATGGTCATACACTCGGCCGTAAAGGTTTGATGTAACACCAGTATAAAGAACAGTGCGACTTAAGTTACTCATGATATAGGTGTATCCTCCTTTACCTCTCATAAAACGGCAGGCTTACTTGTAAATATAAACGGAGATATACAATCCAAACATCATTCCCTGGAGGTCCTTAGGCCGAGCCTGCCTCCGGATTAGGCAGGCAGGGAGTCTGTGGTGATTAGAAGGTCTTACGTAAGTCGATAGATTCCCTACTCGCCCCGATAGCTATCGGGACTCTAGGGAATGACGTACTAAGGTCGATTGCCATTATACCATATTATCAATTTCACCATGATAAATAGCTCGTTTCCGGTTCGCTGACCTAGCAAAATCAAAACCCCAGATACGCTATCACCGCCTCATCACCTTTCAGTGCGCCTTCGGGTAACTCCGTGCCGGCGAGCACACTTAACTCTTCTTTCGGGAGGACTTTGATGAAATCTTCGTTGATAGGGCCTTCGGGTACATTCAGGCCCAGGTGTTTCCCGAAGAACCTGTACATCGGCACTCTTTTGTTCGCACCATAGTCATGCACTTCGTCGGGGAAGTGGGCACTCTCCACTTTGTCTTCAATGCCATAGAGCTTATAGATGTTGCGGATGTAGGGATACTCCACCTTGGGCACATTTTTGGTCCAGTCGTCACCATCGGAGATCAAAAGCAAAGGCCTGGGTGCCGTCAGGGCAGCCACCTCCACATTGTTGGTCTGGTGATCGTTGCTCTTGTGGATGGGCATACCGCTCTCACACACGCAGCCTCCAAAGAAGTGCGCCGAAACCTGGACAGCCGGCACGGATACCTTGATCCTGTCATCAATGGCGGTGAGCACAAAGGTCTGTGTGCCTCCACCTGATGCACCGGTCATCCCAATACGGTCAGGGTCTACATCTTCCCTGGTAAGCAGGTAATCCAACACTCTTTTGCTGTTCCATGTCTGGAGCAGCAGCGCCAGGGGCATCTTGTGGGTAGTCTGCTTGCTTTCGCCATAGCCTATCATGTCATACATGAATACAATGGCGCCTGCCCGAGCGAGATAGGCACATCGCTTTTGTACCTCCTCCATAAACCGTCTGTCTTCCCAGTGGCCGTGCGCCGTAAGGATGGCAGGATTCTTTGCTTTGGCATTGGTAGGTCGATAGATGTTTCCGGTGATATAAAACCCGGGAAAGCTCTCAAGGGCCACATTTTCAATGATGTAGCCATCCATCTCCATCGTTTTGGTGACGATCAGGTCAAAGTCATTGTTCACCTCCGGCATCTTGTCCCACTGCAATCCATCCAGGATGCCTTGCCGAATCCTTTTCGCCCGCTTCTCCCAGGAAGCCTGGTCATCATAGGTGGCAGCGAATTCCTTCAGCTTTTCTTTGGCCTCTTCTTCGGTCCAGTAATGGCCCATGCAGAGGTTGTCAGTTGCGGTAGATGCTTCTGACGCTGTAGATTCGGTGTTCTTTGCAGCCTGGTTACACGCCTGAAACAAAATCAAGACAGCCAGTAATGTGGTTAGGTTGGTTTTCATAATCCGGGTTTATGCTAAAGTATTTCTTTCTATATCAATTTTAATAGGACCTATAAATATAGCCTATCATATCACTATTTTTGCCGACAATTTGATATTACATGACAGCTTTCTCCGAAGAAGCAATGCCCGGCACGCAGCTCAGTGCTGAGCAAATCGAGCAATGCATACAGGTGTTGAATACCCTGAATGCTGAGACCAACCGGATTTTTGAGATCCCTAAAGACAAACGTCTGGAGCTGATCATGGCTGCCGGATTGCTATCCAGACCCAGCAGGGAGGAGTTTCTTCGTCGCCGGAAAGAAGCGAAGAAAGCTGAGAAAAGAAAGATCAACACAAAGGATAAGGAGGCACGCAATGCTACCGGGATTAGAAGTGCCCGAGAAGCGCTTGTATTCACTGCACCCAAGATGATCGATCTGGCCGGGATGGAATCCTTTCAGGGTGCTGAGCTGAACTCTCCCAGAAATTGCTACGTCTGCAAGGAGGAGTTTACCCGCCTGCATCATTTCTATGACACCATGTGCCCGACCTGTGCGGAGTTCAACTATGCCAAGCGATTCCAGACGGCAGACCTCACCAGCCAGGTGGCGCTGGTGACCGGTTCAAGGCTTAAGATCGGTTACCACATTACCCTCATGATGTTGAGGGCCGGTGCCACGGTGATTGCTACCACGCGATTTCCGGTAGATTCGGCCATAAGGTTCTCAAAGGAGCCGGATTATGCAGAATGGAGTGATCGGCTCAAAATCCATGGCCTTGATCTCAGGCACATCCCCAGCGTGGAGCTGTTCTGCAATTTCATCGAAGAAAAATATGATCGCCTGGATGTCCTGATCAACAATGCTGCACAGACAGTCCGCAGGCCTTCCGGATTCTATCAGCACTTGATGCCCAATGAGGAAAGGGCGTACTCAGAGCTGCCTGCTGCGGTAAAAGATCTCCTGAAGGATCACCACGCCTGCCTCAATGAACTGGGTATTTTGAGCAAGGAAATGATGGGCACCAACCGCAATCTCCCTGTCTCCTGGCATGGCAAACAAATTGGCATCGGGCTGAGCGCTTCTGCGCAGCTTTCCCAGATCCCTTACTCGATAGACAATTCGCTCAAGCCGGAAGAAGTGTTTCCCGAAGGGCAACTGGATGCCGATCTACAACAGGTGGACCTGAGAAAAACCAATAGCTGGAGGTTGAAGCTGGGAGAAATTCACACCACCGAGATGGTTGAAGTGCAGCTGGTAAATTCCGTGGCGCCTTTCGTGTTGTGCAACCGCCTGGTAAACGTGATGAAAAGAGACAACACCGGCATGAAACACATCATCAACGTGTCCGCCATGGAAGGGAAGTTTCATCGCTTTCACAAAGAAGACCGCCACCCTCATACCAACATGGCGAAAGCAGCGCTCAACATGATGACCCATACATCGGCTTCTGACTTTGCCAAATACGGCATCTACATGAACGCCGTGGATACCGGATGGGTCACTGACGAGGATCCTGCAGAGCTGGCTAAAAAGAAAGCCGACGTCCATGACTTCCAGCCACCATTGGATATCGTGGATGGTGCTGCCCGGGTGCTGGACCCTCTATTTGACGGGATCAATACCGGGAAGCACTGGTGTGGCCAGTTCCTGAAAGATTACAGACCGATTTCGTGGTAATAGCCGAACCTTGTCTGGCTACCGTCAGTAGATCTCAAAATTGGAGATAGCCGGCGGTCCGAGCGCATCCAGAATCGTCAGCTTGATCCGGTTGCTGTTGTTAGGCTCTATTTCCAGGATTCGCTTATATCCAATGGTAGTGCCTTCATATACCAATTCCCACTGACCATTTTTTTCCACATGCACTTTAAAGGCTGATACCCGCTGACCAAACCTGATAGGCTCCTGGATAACAATTCGCTCAAAATCTACCGCCTCATTCAATTCCACGATCAATGATGACTCGATCACGTCATCATCCGTAGCCCAATAAGACTCAGGATCATCGTCCAGGATATTGTTCGGATCAAATTTATCATGCTTGAGCCGGGTGTTGGATGCTCTTACCTTTCCGATGGCCAGGTTCATGGCAAAGAGACGGTCTACCAGCGTCTTGAAATCTTTCAGTGAAGCCACATCATTTTCGTGGATCAGCCCTCTGCGGTCCGGAGGTAAATTCAGTAACAACACGCCATTTCTTCCAACAGATCTGTCATAGATCTCAAGCAGCTTCTCGGGTGATTTTACCAGGCTATCTTCTTTGGGGTGATAAAACCATCCCGGACGAATGGATACATCACATTGGCCTATGATCCACTTGTTTCCGTTAGGATCTCCGGTGTTGAGGTATGAAGGTTTGGAACCTCCAATCACGAGTGAGTCAGTATGGATGGGAGACCAGAATGTCTCTCCGGCGTAGCCATGCTCATTCCCTACCCACCTGATGTCCGGTCCGGCATCCGAAAAGATGGAGATATTGGGCTGAAGGTCTTTGACCAGCTTGAAAGTAGTCGGCCAATCGTAGTACGTCTTTCTGTCAATTCGTCTTTCTTCGTTGGCACCCCCGTAATATCCGTCACCACCATTGGCACCGTCAAACCAGATCTCGTTGATCTCACCATATTCTGCAAGCAGCTCCTTCAGTTGATTTCGGTAGTAGGTAATGTATTCCGGAGTGCCGTAATCCTTGTGATTTCGATCCCATGGCGAAAGGTATAAGCCCACTTTCAGGCCATGCTTGCGGCAGGCATCCACAAACTCCCGAACGATATCGCCTTTTCCATCCTTGTAAGGACTGTTTTTCACACTGTGTTCGGTGTATTTACTGGGCCATAGACAAAACCCATCGTGGTGTTTGGCGGTCAGGATCAGCTCTTTCATCCCGCCTGCTTTGGCTGCCAGCACCCATTGCTCGGTATTCAGCTCCGATGGATTGAAAATAGCTGGCTTCTCATCCCCGTAACCCCATTCTTTATTGGTGAAGGTATTTACCGTGAAATGGATGAAACCGACGAACTCCATTTTCTGATAAGTAAGCTGATGTGGTGCAGGTGTAACCGAAAGAGGTGAAATATCATCAACCTCAGTTTGGTTTGTTCCACAACTAAAAAGAAAACCCAGAAATAAAATACCTAATAGCCTCATTGTAAAATCCGATTGATTGAATAATGAGTGCAAGATCGGACTATTCGGCTCTTTCCCGATCTCCTTCCTTAAATTTTTCCAGCAATTCGCTCAGATATTTAACTTTTTCAGGATTTTCCTCGCTCAGATCCCGGTCTTCCCTGAAATCTTCTTTGAGATTGTAAAGCTCTTGTCGTTCCGTTTTCCTATCCACAACCAGCTTCCAATCGCCATCTCTTACAGCATAAGACTGAGCGATTTTCCAGTAGAGCGGATGATTGGAATCTCTGTCACCCTGCACGATGTCCCAAATGTTCTGACCATCAAGCTTCAGCTTTTTGAGATCCTTTTCAGCACCCACCAGACCACATAAAGTAGGTAACCAATCAGACATGTGGATCGGCACATTGACGGTTCCTGGCTCCAACTTACCGGGCCAGTTGGCTAATGCCGGTACACGGATCCCACCTTCATAGACCTCCCCTTTCCAGCCTCGTAGCGGGTAGTTGTTTCCAAGCACAAGGTGAGGCTTGTCAGCGTAGGCGCCTCGATAGTGAGTACTGTGTTGCCAGCTATGCTGAGCACCATTGTCACTCAATACCAGGATCAGGGTATTGTCCCGTTTTCCTGTCCTCTCCAATGCCTCGATCACCTGACCGATCCCATCATCCATATGCGAGACACTGGCAGCAAATAGCTTACGTGATGGATCCAAAGACAGATGATCATATTTGGATGTCCATTCCTCTGGCTCATTGAGCGGGGAATGCGGCACCTGGTGGGCCAGGTACAATAAGAAGGGTTCTTTTCTATCTTTCTCAATGATGCGAATGGCTTCTGCTGTCAATAGATCTGTCACATGACCTTCCTCCTCAAACAGCTGATCGTTGCGGTGCCACGAATTTCGACCGGTCTTGTATTCATGGGTGTAGGGCTCAATCTGCCCATCGAAATAGCCATAGGTAGACTGGAATCCATACTTTTTCGGCGTGTACGGTGGTGAACCCATGTGCCATTTCCCGACCAGCGCTGTGAAGTATCCGTTTTTAGAAAGAATAGAGGGCAATGTAGCATCTCCCAGGTCGATCACCTCGCCGTAAGCCGGAGCCAGGACACCATAGCGACTTGGGTATTTCCCGGTGATCAGGCTCACCCGGGTTGGTGTACAGGTCGGCATTACATAATGCTGCTCCAACTTCACCCCTGTCCTGGCCAGCCTGTCAATATTGGGTGTCATGATCTCAGAGCCATGATACCCCACATCCGACCAGCCCAGATCGTCCGGAATGATGATGAGTATGTTTGGTCGCTGAGCCTGGGCAACAGACCCGTGAATGAACAAATAGACAAACACACATGCCAGCAGAGGCATGAGGAGATACCTGGAAAAAAATGTAGTCATAATTGGGTTAATGGGTTTTACTTATCAGCAAGTTTAAACATTTCTTTGCCAGCTAATAAATAAGCACCAGTCGCATACACATGGGATTCATCCGCTTTGAACGGGTATGGATCACCTGCCACCTGTTGTACGTACCCTAACCTTCCTTCCTCATTCACATTGTTGCAAAGTGCTTTCCAGGCTTTCTCTACCTGTGGTCGATATTTTTGATCGATCATGTTATTGTTGAGTCCCCACGCCAAAGCAAAAGTGAAGAATGAGCTTCCACTGGACTCTCCCATATTCAGGTATTCCGGGTCATGCAGACTCACTCTCCAAAGGCCATCAGCCCCCTGGATCCTGAGTAGTTTATGGGCCATTTCCATGTATTGCTGCTCCAGCTTTTCTCTACCTGAATAATCTGCCGGAAGGTCTTCCAGTATCCGCGCCAGTCCGGCTATTACCCATCCGTTTCCACGGGCCCAGAAGATCTTTTTGCCATTATCCGACAACCGGTCAAAATAGCGGTCATCCCGATAATAGAGTGAGTCTTCGTCTGAGTAGAGGTAATCGGAAGTCCTCCACCACTGTTCATCCATGTACTCCAGATATTTGGTCTCACCGGTAAGCTTCCACATCTCAACGAAAGACGGAGGCGCCATGAAAAGAGCGTCACACCACGTCCACCACTCGAATTTGTAAGGGTTGTCCTTGAACCTGACATCCGTATGTTTTGTGCCCCTGGCGATGTGGATGTCCAGTGCCCATCTTGACTTATCGATCATTTCCTGGTCATCCATCATACCGGATAGCCATGCCCAGTTGTCAATGATTGTCAGTCGGTCTGCATGCAAAAAGTCATCGAGTGGTTTCCAGTCTGCAGCCTGCCCGATGTTGATCAGCTCATTGCGATACCTGTCTTCTCCGGTGACTTCATACAAAGCCCTGATGCCGGTATATAATGCCCCATAGTGCCAGTCGATAGGATCATACCTGTATCGTGGGTTGGAAAGATGCCAGTCTGCTGTGCGTTGCATCATATCTACCACGCCTTCTTTTGAGAGCGGATCAGATACCGAATTCATTGGCATACTCATTTGGATAGCTGTTTGATACCTATCCTTGAATTGCAGCCCCCAGTCTTTCATCCTGCTTCCATAAGTGAAATGATGATATTTGGTGTTTTGCATCCACAAAAACTGAAGCTTGTTTCCTTCACCAGCATTCCTAACTGCAAATGGTCTGATATTGTCTTTGGATGAACCCTTTGTGACAGGAGTCACGGTCCATGATTTGCCACCATTTTTGGTATCCCATTGCTCAATCTCAAAGATGCTGTCTCGTTTCACAGACAAATAAAGTCTCCCGGGGCTCTCATGATCAATGCTCATTCCACCTGAATAGTTGGGCTCAGGCTCCACTACCCCTTCAATGGTCTGTGGAAACCAGCTCCCGGAATTGATCAAATCGTAGTTGAGCCATTGTTTTCCGTCCCAGCGGGCATAGCAATAGATATGATTTTGCTCATCAGGGTATTTTGTATAAGCGATCACAGGCTTGCCATCCGTCTCACCAATTTCCCAGTTCCAGGCCCGGGCTTTCCCTTTGGCAGCATCGTATACCAGGTCAGCTTCTTCAGGCAACACTGGCTCCCCTCCCATTTCTTTGATTTTGGTACCATCAGCTTTATAAAATGCGCCACCCTGGTAATACATGTAATAGATATTGTTGGCGTCCTCTTTATGCGGGTGGCCGTCTGTCACGGTAAAATGGATCTTGTCCACTCCATTGGAATAGACTTTGGTATAAGGTCTTCTGAAAGAATATTTCCGCTCAGGCATGAAGAAGATCTTCCCTGTCGCCCAGGTTTTTCCATTGTCAGTCGATGTGGAATAGCTTGGCTTTCCATCCACGCCCCTCCAGAAAAGAAAGATCTTTCCATTTTCGGCAGACAGTTTGATCGGGTTTGTATAAGTGTGGTTCATACTACCCAGATCACTCAATTTCTCATCATTGAGGTAAAGCTCCTGAACGGGCTCCCAGCTTTCAATGCTCTCCGGTTCTGTGGCTCGGACGATGTAAAGTGGCTTCACACCTAGCATATGATTGTTGAAAAAGACCATGAGCTTTCCATCCTCATCAAACATGACAGACGGGTTATTGTGATCGTCAATCTCGAGGTTGTCATACAGCACTCGAGAATCTATCTCACCGGTGGTATGATCGTAGTAACCAATTTGAACATCTCCGTAATTGTCTATCCAACCAACATAAGTCCGTTTGTGCTTTCCCTCATAGTAGACAGCACGAGGATCCGAAAACCAGCACCAGGCGCCATTGAATGTCATGGATTGGAAAGCTTCACTAGAGGGAGCTTCCTGCTTTCTCAGTTTTGATTTTACATAGTTCTGAGCAAAACCAGCATGGCAAAGCAGCCAGGTCAATAGGGTGAATTGAATAAATTTCATGTTGCTTATATTATCTAGTACTACAGTGTATCCTCAAACCTAAATCCTTTTTATGTATTTTATACACACTAAATGCAAAAACCTACTGAATACCAGGCGTTTGTCTGTACCACCTGGCAATTATTTGTTCAGCTTTTTTGTTTTGCGGGGTCCAGTCTGTGGTGTACCGATCGGGTGAACGCTGCATAAAATACCATTTCCAGAAAAAGCCTCCGGCATACCAGTGCTTTCCTATAAAAGACTGAAAAGTGGCCTCATAAGCATTGGCCTGAAGGTCTTCGTTTACGAGGACTTGCTCCCTATCAAGCTCCCAGTGTCTGCCGGCAGCCCCGTCCATACTTTGAAATCCGTATTCGGTAAATAAGATGGGCTTTTCCCACTTCTCCGAAAAGGATTCAAGCTCTTTCACAATGGGTTTCCAGGCTTTTACTAATTGATCAGTAGTAGGATTTACATTTTCTATCAGCGGGAAATAAGCATCTATCCCAATATAATCCACCTCATTCCACCAGGTGATATTCATATAATTGTCCCAGTTGGATGCATAGGTGACCTTCCCCTTATAAACCTGCCGTACATCGGAGATCAGCCCCCGCCAAAACTCAGGGCGTTCCTTAGCCGGGATCCTATATTCAGTACCGATACATAAAAGTTCTACTTTCAGGGAATCGGCTAGACGAGCGAAATGTAGAATATATTCCGAAAAATCCTCCTCCCATACCTTCCAGTCTTTTTCACTTGTCAAAGTAAAATCACCGGTCCATCCCTCACCCCTGACCCACACATGAGGCTTCAGCATGATCTTCATGCCACATTCCCGTGCCTGTGAGATCAATTTTCCCGTACCTTCTGTTCGCTCCCCCCACCATTGCCGCTCATGATTAAAGGTGACCTCCGGCAGTCCGGACTGCGCAAAAGCATAAGGTATGACAGCTACCCAATCAACATTGATTTTCCTGAGTTCGGCCATCTTTTCGGTAGTGATCTCCCTTGGAGGATTCACAAGACTGGCCCCATTCATCTTTGGAGTAGCAGGTTTGACATCCTCCGAGGGGGAAAATGCCAACCAAAGAACAATGCCAGCAACAGGGACGATCAGGGTGAGAAGCCGCATGATCTAAAGATAAGGATAATTGCGGAGCCTGACTACATCAGGAGGAATTCCAATCCTATTCGTAAAGCTGGTTGCCTGCTTCCTCATACGGATCTCCTGATGTCCATTTGAGTTTATCCATCTCAGACAAAAGATAAACTGCATAGATGTAGGCTTTGCAGTATTTGGTGAGATAATCGTAGTCTATGGTCTGAGGCTCATCACCGGGCTGATGATAATATTTTTTGATCTCATCATCCATGGCCGTGTATCCCGGATCATATGAGATCGCAGGGATACCCTTTCGGGCAAAACTTACATTATCAGAGCGCTCATACAGGTTTTCCTCTGGCACCTGGTCATCAATCACTGTCAGTCCAAAGGGTTTGCCTGATTCAATCAGCTGTGGGGTAGTATTGGTACGATTCAATCCAACGATCGTAATCTTGGTCACATCATTATACCCTCCGGTATCCGTATTGATGTTGTAGACGGTTTTTCGCAGTGGCACGAGTGGATGCTCGGCATACCATTCACTCCCTAAAAGCCCTACCTCTTCAGCATTGCATGCTAAAAACAACAAGGATCTTTTGGGCGGATTCTTACCAAAGTACTCTGCGGTGGTCAGCATATTGGTGATGCCAATGCCATTGTCGCGGGCTCCATTGTAGATAGAGTCTTCACCGGGCACCACATTTTTTACTCCGACATGATCCAGGTGGGCTGAGATCAGAATGTATTCATCTTTCAAATCCGGATCCGTCCCCTCAATGTACCCTACCACGTTAGGGACAGTCAGTTTGTCAATTTGTGAACCCTGAATGTTTATGGAAACTTTCAGACCCTCTGACTCCTTGAAAAAACTTAATCGCTCAAGGTTTGGATCCACAATCCAACCTACCGGAAAGCTTTCTTCCTGCACTTCCTTGTCCTCGAGGTCATAGGAGTCATTTGACAAATAATTGATTAGCAGTGGCCAATCAAACTTGGATGGTCTGTATAATTCCATCAGGGCTACAGCACCCTTTTCTTTCAGGATGCTAACCATCTCTTCCCTTTCAAGACGCTGACCTTCGGGAGGTAAGGCATAAATCCCTATGGCGACTTTCCCTTCAAAATCTTTATTTTCAAAGTCAGCCGCAGTTCCATAATCGATAAAAACATAGCTGGTAGAATCCATCGACAGGTTGGCAGGACTTGTAAATATCATGTCGTCCCAAAGGTTAAATACTGAATCACCCACCACCAGCTGAGCTTTATTCGGGATTTTGGTACGTGTAAGTCCCACCTCTTGAAAAAAACCTCCCTGCTGATCTACCGGATTTACACCATAAGCCCTGAACCTTTCGGCAATGTACCTGGCAGCAATCCTGTTTTCTATAGTGCCGGTATTCCTTCCCCTCAACTCATCCGAGGCATAGAAATACATGTGTGACTCTATATTCTGCTGACTGACAGACTTTTTAATATTCTTAACAACCTTTTTCTGTGCCTCTGAGGAAAATACCATCAACACACAAACCATAAATAGCTTGAATCCTTTACGCATCATAAATCAAATAAAACAGTCCCTCACCGAAATGCCATCAAGTATCGTGATCAGTGGAAGAATGACTATTTGGTTGGCAAAATAATTATCGTGGAATTTTTTCTTCCGGCCATTCCTCACTGAAGTCTTTCCAATATTGATTCACTGTGGATTTCATTTCTTTATGCAACAACAAAAGCCCGACAAGGTTTGGAATCGTCATCAAGGCAATGGTGATATTGGCCACTGTCCAGATGATCGTAGTATCAGCAAATGAAGCAAGGAAGAATCCAACGATGTACACAAACTTGTAATAGATTTCGTATTTGGAGCCAAACAGATAGGAAGTCGCCCGCCCTCCATAGTATGACCAGGAAATGGAAGTGGAAAAAGCAAACAGCAACAATCCAATACTCACAATATACTGCCCGAAGTCCCCAAAGAATCCCATGTTGAAGGCGATCGTGGTGAGTGGAGCACTGTGCAGTAGTGACTTACCAATCATTCTGATATTTTCATTTTCGGTGGCTATCTGCCCATTGACAACATTTAGACTTCCCGAGTAAAGCTTTTCTCCCTCGAAGACTTTTACATCTTCCGCAAAGGAATGCGCCGCTATTATGGTCAAAGGATTGGTTACTATCCCGTTCTCTATGGTCAGGGTACCGTCATAAAATCTCTCTGTGCTTGTTCCCAGCACATGGCTTTTGATCTTTTGTCTGTCTTCCAGCTTGCTTTCATCATAGAGCTTTTCCATCACAAATACATCCGTAAACTGAAACTCGTTTTCGTACTTGTTGGACCAGGCTCCGGACGACAGCAATACAAGCCCCGTGATGGTACAAATGATGATGGTGTCTATGAAAGGTTCGAGGATCGCTACCAAACCCTCGGAAACCGGCTCATGAGCCCTGGCGGCAGCGTGTGCAATCGGAGCTGATCCCTGACCAGCTTCATTGGAGAACAATCCCCTGTTTACCCCCCTGTTGAAAGCAAAAGCGAAATTGGCACCCAGAAATCCTCCTACTGCGGAAGTTCCCGTGAAGATATCCGAAAAGATAGAAATGAATGAGGGGAGAATATTTTCATAGTTGAACAGTATCACCGAAAGCGCACCGATGAAATAGATCACGGCCATCAAAGGCACGAGTTTCTCGGTGACTTTTACAATTCGCTTGATCCCTCCGATGATGACCAGTGCCAGGAAAACAGTAAGTACTCCACCGGTGATGATCTGCTTGATACCGAAAGTCGTAAATACAGAATTAGCGATGTTGTTGATCTGCGGCAAATTACCCGTACCAAAAGACGAAAAGATTGTAGCCACAGCAAAGACTCCCCCAAGCCAGACTCCGGTTTTCAGGATTTTTCCGTTGCTCAGCTTGATGTTCAGCCTGTTTTTCATGTAGTACATGGGTCCACCGGCAATCAGGCCATCCTCAGTGGTTTCCCGGTATTTGTGGGATAGCGTCACCTCCACAAACTTGGTGGTCATCCCCAGAAATGCTGTGACCAGCATCCAAAACAAGGCAGCCGGCCCACCAAGGTGGACAGCCAATGCTACGCCACCAATATTACCTGTCCCCACTGTCCCAGACAGAGCGGTGGCCAGAGCCTGAAAATGTGAAGCATCTCCCTGATCTCCTTTCCTGTCGAACTTTCCTTTTAGTACTTTGATAGCAAAGCCGAAATACCGTAGTTGTGGAAACCCAAGATATATGGTGAAAAATAATCCGGTACCTAAAAGGAGATAAACAAACCAGGCTCCGCTGCCCAGATACCCGTCGATGACGTTTAAGAGATCATTGAATTGCCTCATGCACTCATGTTAAAATTTTACGATTTTGGTAAAAATATATATTTAGTATTAGTTTGTCACAAACAAAAATACCCCACAGCTTCAATATCCATATTTTTCCTTCCATCGATGACGCAGGAACTTTCTCAGCTCATCTTCTCGCGGATTCTGTCCCGGATCGTAGAAAGTAGTGCCCTTGATCTCCTCTGGCAGAAACTCCATATCGGCAAAATTTCCTTCGTGATTATGCGCATACTGATAGCCCTGACCATAACCCTGGTCTTTCATCAGTTTGGTGGGTGCATTGCGAATAGCCATCGGAACAGGCAGATCACCGGTTTTAGAAACTATGCTTTGAGCTTCATTGATGGCTCTGTAGCTGGCGTTACTCTTCGGAGAAGAGGCCAGATAAGTCACACACTGTGAAAGAATAATTCTCGATTCCGGGTAACCGATTACATTGACAGCCTGAAAAGCCGAGGTGGCCATGACGAGGGCGGTGGGATTCGCATTTCCAATATCTTCCGATGCCAGGATCACCAACCTCCTGGCAATAAATTTCACGTCCTCACCACCTTCGATCATCCTGGCCAGGTAATAAACAGCGGCATTGGGGTCACTTCCGCGAATCGATTTGATAAAGGCAGAAATGATATCATAATGCATCTCGCCTTTTTTATCATACAATACCGTCTTCCGCTGAGCGGCTTCAATGGCCTTTTCATTTGTAATGACCACTTTTTTACCATCTTCGGCTTTGATGATCAGCTCAAGAAGATTTAGCAACTTACGTGCATCCCCACCGGATAGATTGAACAGTGCTTCCGTTTCCTTCAGCTTTACGTCAATCTTCTTCAGTTCCTCATCTTTCTGAATTGCCATTTCGCAGATGGTAGTCAAATGGCTGGTCTCCAAATGCTTAAGCATATAGACCTGGCATCGCGAGAGCAAGGCGCCATTTACTTCAAAACTTGGATTCTCCGTAGTAGCCCCAATCAGTGTGATGGTCCCCTTTTCTACGGCACCCAGCAAGGCGTCCTGCTGCGACTTATTGAACCGATGGATCTCATCGATAAACAGGATGGCTTTGCTTCCTGGTCTGATCTGATTGATCACCTCGCGTACATCTTTCACGCCTGAGCTGATCGCACTTAAGGTATGAAAAGGCACTTTTACCTGGTTGGCGATGATATTTGCCAGGGTGGTCTTACCTGTTCCTGGCGGTCCCCAAAGGATCATGGAAGGCACTTTTCCGGAGAGGATTGTTTTTCTCAACACCCCCTTCTCACCCACCAAATGCTCCTGACCAACCAGCTCATCCAGGGAGCGGGGTCGCATACGTTCTGCCAATGGCGATGGATCTTGAAACATCTGAATATTATACTAACGTTTTTACCTGGATCATCCAATAGAAAATCTAATACATAATCCAGGTTTAAAGATATTATCTATAATTTTAGCCAACCGTCACAACCTTGATAAAATGAGATCCGGCCTGTTCTTTTTATCCCTGAGTCTTTTACCTCTCGCTCTAATAAGTCAAAGTAAAGATGAAGACCTTGTTGTGCTTCAGCAGACAGCAGAGTGGCTGGAGCAAAAACTGACCTATCACTATTACAACATCGATGACGAAGAATGGTGGAACAATCGGTTTGATTTCGATCCGAAAACATTGAAAGCTACGATCCGCAATATCTCTACGGAAAAGCTCGGCGCAATCCAGGACAGAACGCATATGCAGCGAGTCTTTCAGTTTGGTGACCTCAATCCTTATACCATCAATATTGAAGAAGCACAGAACAATTCAGGCAGATTGGTCAAAGGAAAAACAATCCGTATAGGTACCTATCAGCAAGCAAAGGATATCAGCCAGATAAAAAATGGGGCAGTGCCTTCCACTGCATCTTTTCTGTATCTGTCCATACCCAAAGCGTATGAAGACAGCACCTCCAACTATGCTGAATCCATTGTCGAGAAATTTGAAAAGGCGATTCTGGTAGCTACCAAAGTTTATCATACGGGAGGCTTTGAAAGTGATGCTTCCCAATTGATAAAGGTTCTTGAGGACGACAGGTTTCTGTCTCCCGATAAGATGAGCCTGACCATAAACAAGATTTATGAAGATGCCCTGGAGCTGGAACAATATGACGCAGATGAACAGCTTGTGAGAAAAGCCTATCTCAAAATCAATCCTGACCAAAAAACAATTCAATGGGTAAGTCTCCAGGGGAGTAAACCAGTGACAGATATTCCATTAACATTCGGAGAGGAATATGATTTCGAACTGAAAGGCTCAGATCTTCACCTGTTTTTTGTCAACAAACATGAATTCCATCTTATAGAAAATGGCAATGAAACGATTTTCATTCGGGACAATTCCTTTGAGAAGGGCAGGCCTTACTACAGATAAATGAGCGCTACTTTATAGGAATAGCCTGTGTAAAAGCTCCGTTAACAGCTGAATCCCAAACTTCCAGGCGTACCCATTTCCTTCCCTTCAGGTTCACGCTCTTTTTGAAGACCTGCTGACCAAAAGGTGTTGTATCATCCAGGGTTATCCGATCTCTGTAAACTTTATTCCCATCTCCGGAAATAATCTCAGCATATTGCAATGGGAATGTCCAGTCTACCTCAAATTGGATATCTGCTTGTCCATTCTTTCGAAGTGTTATCTCCTCTCCCAAACGGGACCCATTCACCAAAAACTCCGGAATGAGTACTTCCCCGGTAGTAGAAAAAAACTTTCCTTTTTCCAGAGCAGTCAACACTTCATTCCATCCATCTGAAAATCCCGGGATTTCGTCAAGCATCAGGTAATTGGTATTCATGTTGGCCCACATTTCATTTTCCTGGGTTACAGTAAAAAGGTCTGCTTCAGCAATTACCCGTTTTGGTTGTCCCCAGTTATTCATATCATCTAACAGGTCAAGCACCCTGATCCCCAATCGATCATAAGACAAATCAGCAGGCATAGGCTTCCAGGCACCACCTAAAAACCGATCAGAAAGATAAAATTCCTCGGTATTGTACTTGTCTGGATACCCGATGGACCCTTTGATACGGGGATGTGCTGTCCACGCCAGTCCATTTTCCAGCTCCAGGAGCTTTAACATTTCCTCCGAAGACCCAATGTGATATACTTTACCATATGTGGGATCATTTTGTACAAATGGAATGTCATCATTCCGATCCATCACCCAGTAAACAGGTTTGGGAAAAATCTGCATCCAATGCCCACCAAGATGGACATTGGGTTCTTCGCCAGGCAACAGAAGAAATTCCTCATCGGAAAGCCGTTCGCACTCTTCAAATAAAGTCTTAAGCTCCTTCAGACGAAGCGAGTCAGGTCCTTTGGGATGAGCGGTATAGTGGAACTCCCCCAAATGAACGATATCTACACCCATCGACTTAAAAACATCAACAAATTCAGGGTTGGGGGGTATGGGCTTGCCTGCCAATACCACTTTCATAATAAACTCATTGTGAAAATGACTTGAAAATGTTTTGTAGCCAGGCAATGGCTTATATTCATCTCCACGTGTATAATCCTTTACATTTTCAATGGTTTTTGGTGCTTCTTCCTCACTGATCAGTACGAAGAAATTCAACCTTTGCTTTGTGCCAGGTGGTGAATTGAACCAGGGAACATATCGTAAATCCCCCTTTGGCTCGTGCCGTATCCCTATGCCATAACCAGGGTAAAAATCCCGGTAATATTGGCCATGCCATACAAACTCGAGATTGAAGGCCTCATCCAGCGGATAGAAATATTGATGGGGGGGTGGGAATACAGCTATATTGCCCGTTTGTTGACTCCCAAGGATGGCACGATGCTTTACTTCCAGGTTCTTTGATCCTGTCTGGAGCGGTCCGGACGTCCTAAGCTGACCATCCGTTTCCATCCAGCTTATTGCACTCCACTTTTCAGCAGATGAAATGAGTCCAGCATCATAAATAATTGCTCTTCCATCTGTATCGGTAGATACCACAGCAGCAATATTTAATAATGGGCTTCCATTATAAAGTGTGATTTCCAGATGCCCTTTAAACTCATCAAAACTAACATCAGAGATCCTGATGAAGGTTCTGCTGCCACTACTGCTGACAGCTACATGGCTTTTGTCAAGTGTCATTTGCCTACTGAAATAGTCCCGCTCATGGACCTTATCAAAAAATACTGTCCAGCCATTTCGCTCCAGGTTTCGCTTCCCCACAGTCAGGATAAAAGCCGGATCCAATGACCGGGCAACAGTTTTGGTTATCCCATCCTTTCTTAGCTGAAACGATCTGATGAGTGAGGCTTCTTGCGCCAGGTCAAATTCAATGATCGCGATGGTCTGGTCTCCTGCATCCCACTCCACCTCGAATCGATTGTCTATTATACTTACCCTCGCCTTGCTGTTAAGTTGTTCACTAACCTGGACTATAGGCTGACCATTCGCTATTAATGAAAGTATAAGAAAGGAGTAAATGATAGAATACTTCATAGGGATAAGGTTGCTTCAATCAAATGTACAGCAAATACCATAACCCCATACCTGGTCATAAGGCATTACTTTGAAGATCTTTTTTGACAAGCCTCAAGTTGTTTTTGTAATGCAGATACCTGCTTTTCTGCATCTGTCACTGCCCGAAGAGCTTCAGCAGCATTAGCTTCAGCCATTGCCTGCGCTCTTATCGCCCGGGCAGCCGAATGTTCTGCGTCTTTTTTAGCTTGCTCAACAATCATTTCCATTTCAACCAGCTTAGCTTCAAGCTCCACCTTCTCTGAATCACATCCCATCAAAGTGAGAATTAATAGTGGGATAACGATGAAGTTTCTCATATTCAGTTTTTTATCATCTAAATTTAAGTATACTATTTGGCACATCAAATCCGTTGTTTCCGGGAGACTTCGTAACTTTCATCAAATTTTAAGACCATGTTTAAGAACTCAGCATTTGTTATACTCCTTTTAGTATCATTTATATCCGCTGCTCAGGTAGGGAATCAGTTCCCCTTGATAGAGGGTGAAAATCTTAAAAACGAATTCATCAACCTTCCGGAAGACACTAAAGGTAAGCATACGATCATAGGAATCGCCTTCTCAAAAAAAGCTGAAAATGATCTGAAAACATGGTTTAGCCCGGCTTACAACCAGTTTATCCAGGATCCGGATAAAAACAGCATCTTTCAGATCAACTATGATGTCAATCTCTATTTTGTGCCGATGTTTACCGGTGCAAAACGACCAGCATACAAGGCCACCATGGAGAAGGTGAAGAAGACCATTGACCGCAGACTGGAGCCTTACGTGCTCTTCTATAAAGGCAAGGTCAAAGATTATGAAGCTCCGCTGGGCTTTGATGAAAAAGATATCCCCTATTTCTATCTGCTTGATGAAGATGGAAAGATAATCTGGACTACGACCGGCAGATATTCTGACAGGAAAATGCAGGAAATCATTGACCAGTTACCTTTCTAAAAAATCACTGTTTTTCTATGGCTGAAAAGGGCCCAATTGGTGTATTTGATTCCGGCTATGGAGGCTTGACAGTGCTTAAATCTCTGGTTGAGAAACTACCCAACCACGAATTTCTTTACCTGGGCGATAATGCACGAACTCCTTATGGTACCCGCTCATTTGAGACCATATACCGATATACACTTCAGTCTGTCAAATACTTGTTTAGTCAGGGTTGTCCGCTCATCATTGTAGCATGTAATACTGCTTCAGCCAAGGCATTGCGGAACATACAACAAAAAGATCTGCCAACAATAGCACCGGACCGAAGAGTGCTTGGAGTACTCAGACCTACCACAGAGACCATCGGAAATCAAACTTCCACCGGACATATTGGAATATTGGGTACCAGAGGTACCATTCAATCAGAGTCCTATCTCATCGAAATCAAAAAGTTTTTCCCCCATTTAAAGGTCAGTCAGGAGATCTGCCCGATGTGGGTGCCCCTGGTAGAAAACGGAGAGCAGGACGGGCCTGGTGCCGACTATTTTGTGCAAAAAAACCTGAACCACATTCTGAAGGCTGATGATAAAATTGACACGCTTCTCCTGGCTTGCACACATTACCCATTGCTTATTCCCAAGATTAAACAATTTTTACCCCCAAACATCAAAATAATTGACCAGGGAAAGATTGTAGCAGACAGCCTTTTTGACTATCTTAACAGACATCCTGAAATAGAGGAAAAGCTCAGAAAATCCGGTTCTGTAAAATTTCTAACCACCGATGATGAAAATGCTTTCAATGAGAAAGCAACCCTGTTTTATGGTAAAAAAACAATCACGGAAAAGACTGATTTGAATATAAGGTAAAACACCTATTTTCAGCCGGGATTATCTATAATCTTCTCAAACGGCTCAATTTTACATAAATTGTAATAAATTGAAGATAACTAAGTCATGAAAAAAATCATTCTGCTTAGTCTGCTTATTCATGTCCTAAATGTCACGATAGCAGAGGATCAAGAATTTATCCCGACTCAACATCAGATAGCACTATGTGAAGTAAATCAAGCTGCTGTTACCGGACCTAATAGCATAGGTGGATATTTTGCTTCATTATTTGAAACAGAAAACTGGCCAGCAAGGTGGTATTGCGGAAACTGGAGCGAGACGGACGGTTGGATCACCATCATTGCTGATTCATTGATTTTCACAGCCTATCTATCCATTCCGCTGCTCTTAATTTTTTTTCTCAGCAAACGGAAGAAAGTACCCTACAAAAGATTTCTGATCCTTTTTAGTGCATTCATTTTGCTCTGCGGATTTACTCACCTTATTGAAGTGATCATCTTTTGGGATCCTGTCTATCGACTCGCCGGTTTTGTAAAGTTTCTCACCGGCATCGTGTCGTNGATTACCGTGATTGCTTTGGTACAGGCAGTTCCGGTAGCACTTACTTTTTATAAAAAGGAAACTTTCGAAAAGGTTGAAGAGGAAAAGAATGTACTGGCAAACCAGCTGGATCTTTTTATAAAATATACTCCCGGGGCCATTGCCATGTTCGACAACGAGCTGAGATATATCAAAGCCAGTGATCAGTGGTATAAAGACTATGGCATCGAGTACAACATTATTGGTAAAACCCACTACGAGGTTTTCCCACAGATATTGGAAATGCCAAAGTGGCTCGATTATCATCAAAGAGCGCTAAAAGGAGAGATTATCAGGGAAGATGAGGATGAATTGATCAATCCGGATGGTTCAGTTTCCTACATAAAATATGAGATAAGACCCTGGTTTGATCATAATAAGAAAATCGGTGGGATCATTATGTTCACTGAAGTAGTCACTGACATGGTTCTCAACAGGAAGAAAATAGAAACCTCAGAAAGACGCTTTAAAGAGCTGCTGGACTCTGCTCCAATGGCAATGGTCATAACGGACGAATCGGGGAAAATTGAGATCAATAACCGCGAAGCCAGCAACCTATTCAAATACTCAAGCAAAGAGTTAAATGGTATGTATCTGGAATCACTCTTCATTAACAACTTTGACAAGTTGGAAAAAAGGAGAGCTAAGTATTTTGGAGCTAAACCTCAAATGAAACCCTCCTTTGTAGAGGAGGACTTAATATGTCAGTCCAAAAGCAAAGAAGCATTCCCGGCAGAGGTGGTGTTGGGGCCCATACATACGGAAGGTCAAACCTTGGTAGCTGCTTCGATCAACGACATCACGGAGAAGAAAAAAATTGAAAAAGAACGAATTGAAATAAACAAAATGCTCGAAGAGCAGGTGGGTGAACGAACTTTCGAGCTTAAAAAAGTAAACCAGGAGTTAGAGTCATTTACTTATTCCGTATCGCATGACTTAAGATCTCCATTGCGAGCCATCAGTGGGTTTGCCAATGCTTTAGAGGATGAGCTTAAAGATCTTACACCAGATACAAAATTGTACCTGGATCGCATCATCTTCAATGCATCAAAAATGGGCTCACTGATCGACGATTTACTCACTTTCAGCAGACTCACCCGCAAGCAAAGTGAACAGGAAAAGATTCAAACCGGCTCACTGATTGGTGAAATATTAAGAAATAATGATGATTTTCCTAAAGAGAAAATAGACATTACTGACTTGCCAGAAATTGTTGGAGACAGAGCCATGCTTGAAGTGGTATTTAGTAACCTGATTTCTAATGCAGTGAAATATAGCAGCAAGAATCCTGATCAACACATATCCATCAATGGTGAGACTGATGGAAGGAAAGCTAAAATCATCATTGAAGATAATGGTATTGGATTTGACATGAAATACGCCAGTAAGTTATTCGGCGTCTTTCAGAGATTGCATACTGAAGCTGAGTTCCCTGGCACTGGGATTGGACTGGCATTATGTAAAAAGATAATTGACAGACATCAGGGAACAATAGACATCCAATCCGAAATTAACAAAGGAACCAAAGTAACGCTAACACTTAAGACCCAATGAAAGAAACAGAAAGACCCGTTGAGGTATTGCTGATCGAGGACAACCCTGATGATGCCACTCTGGCTATGAAGGCCTTGAGAGAGTTTATGACCAATGAAATAGTTTGGCTCAAAGATGGTGAGGAAGCTATGAATTTCCTTTTTGGAAAAGGAGAATACAGCGGCAGGGACATCACCATCAAACCAAAAGTGATCCTCCTCGACCTGAAGATGCCCAAAGTGGATGGAACAGAATTGCTCCAGATCCTCAGGATGGATAAGTTAACCAAAAATATTCCGGTTGTAGTGATGACATCATCCAAAGAAGATTCTGACCTTAAAAAATGCTACGAATACGGTGTGAATTCCTATGTTGTAAAACCAATTGATTTTGGCCAGTTTATTAAAGCTGCCAGACAAATCAGTATGTATTGGTTGTTGGTCAATGAACCCCCGAATTTGGACTAATTTTCAGAAATTGGAAAAGGATAAAATAAACATACTGCTCCTCGAGGACAATCCTGATGATATTCTGCTCCTGAAACAAGCCCTGAAAAAGTCTGGCATGAATGTAGACCTTAACGTTACAAGTGGCTTAAAGGAATTTACAGATTATGTTCAAAATGGATTAGACGGCACAGACATCATTGTTTCGGATTACAACCTTGCCTCATTTACTGGATTGGATGCACTCAAAGTGCTGCGTGAAACAGATCAGATAATTCCATTCTTTTTTCTTACTGGTTTCCTGGGTGAAGAAAAAGCTGTAGAAGTCATGCGACATGGAGCAAACGACTTCTTGCTGAAAGATAATGTCACCAATGCTCCCAAAGTCATCCTCCAATTATTAGAAGAGGCTAAGTTGCGCCGTGAAACAGCTAAATATCAAGCGCAGCTTGTCTACAGAAATGGGATCCTTAGAACACTGATGGAAAGTGCAGTTGATTTGATCTTCCTCAGGGATCTTGACGGTAATCTCATTGAAGTAAATGAAGGATTCTGCAGGTTTCTGGATATGCCACAGGAAAAACTTATCGGCAAAAATATCAATACCCTATTTGAAAAAGACTTGCTAGACAAAATCCTGGCAACTGACAAGGAAGTCCTTAAAAAAGAAGAGCCGGTAACCCTTGAACTGGACTATTACAACGATGGCAAAAGACATGTTTTTGAATCCATCAAAACTCCACTCAAGGATGAAGATGGCAAAAATATTGGCTTTGTAGATGTGACAAGAGACATCACCAAGAAAAAGTTGGATGATGAGGCCCTGCGGACCAGCCAGCAACTGTTGAGGCAGTCTGAAAAGCAATCTTTATCCGGTAGCTTCGAATACAACATCCAAAAAGAGAAGTTGTTTTGTTCCCAACAATTTATGAAAAACCTGGGATTCGATCAGGATATCAAGATAATCACCTACAATGAATTTTTAGACCGGGTAAACGAAGCTGAAAGGGAGATTTTTGAATTTGAACTGAAGCGTGCCATAACAGAAAACTCTGAATTCTATATGGAACACCGGTGCACCCGGCTTAACGATAAAAAAGTCATTCATTGTAAGACATACCTGATTCCTGATCCTAACAGAAGCAGCGAAGGTTACTACTTTGGTATCATGACTGATGTGACCAAAGACCGACAACTGCGAAAATCAATGTTGGATATCCAGGAGAAAGAACGTAAAACAATTGCATCCAACCTCCACGATAGTCTCGGTCAAAAACTGGTTGCTTCCAAGATGTTCTTGAGTCAGCTTGAAGATGACGCCTCAGGTGCTTTGCTAAGAGCCAGCAAACTTATTGACCAGAGTATTGATGAAATAAGAAGTCTTTCCAAAAACCTGTCGCTTTATACCATCCAGGGATTAGGCCTGAAATCTGCCATCGAAGATGTGATGAGCACTTTCCCGGAAACAACCATTGCAGACTACGACCTGAATTTTGATGAGATTGAACTCTCCGATGAATTGAGTACCCAGATCTACAGGATCGTTCAGGAAGGGATCACCAACATACTCAAATACGCCAAAGCCAGTGAAGTTTCACTTTCAATGAACCGTGAGAATCATTTTCTGAATCTGATCATCTCAGATAATGGGGTAGGTTTTGATGCATCCAATGAATACTCAGGAAATGGCCTCAAGAATATCCGCGAAAGGGTAGCCAGGTGTAGCGGCTTCCTGGAAATATTATCCGGAAGTGGCGGCACCACACTCAAAATCAAAGTGCCAGTCAAATAATGACGAATAAATTAGGCCAGCCAGGACTCTACTTCCTCCTTTGTGGGGTTTTGAATCTCAAGCTTCAGCTTCTTTCGCATTCCACACACGTCGTTAAAAAGCTTATTCACATTGGCTTCCTTCAATTGCTTGATGGTATTGAATCCCAGCTTCTGAAGAACGGGAACCAATTCCTTTCTTACTCCGGCATTTATGTAGTCAGCTTCGGTCGCCATTACAACCTTCTTCTCCGGACGCATCTGGGGGAAAAACAGTACGTCCTGTATCGAATTGCTATTGGTCATGATCATCGTGAGCCTGTCAATACCAATCCCCACCCCTGATGTTGGGGGCATTCCATATTCGAGAGCTCTAAGAAAATCTTCATCGAGAGCCATGGCCTCTTCATCTCCCCTCCTGGCCAACTCCAGCTGCTCCTCAAATCGCTCGCGCTGATCAATTGGGTCATTCAACTCCGAGTAGGCGTTCATGATTTCCTTACCATTACAGATCACCTCAAAACGCTCTACCAATCCTTCTACAGATCGGTGTTTTTTTGTGAGTGGCGACATCTCTACCGGATAATCCATGATAAAGGTAGGCTGGATCAAATGTGGCTCACATTTTTCACCAAAGATCTCATCAATGAGTTTGCCTTTACCCATAGAATCATCAATGTCCACTTTCAGGTCCTTGCACACTTTCTTAAGTTGCTCCTCATCCATGGTTGAAATATCTATCCCGGTAAAATGCTCAATGGCTTCAAACATGGTGAAACGCTTCCAAGGTCGCTGAAAATCGATGGTATTTTCACCCACTTTCACTTTCGTATCACCGTGCAGGCTCAGGGCTACCTTTTCTACTGCTTCTTCCATAAAATCCATCATCCAGAAATAATCCTTGTAGGCCACATATAGCTCAACCTGGGTAAACTCCGGATTGTGGAAACGTGACATCCCCTCGTTTCTGAAATCCTTGGCAAACTCGTATACACCGTCAAATCCCCCAACGATTAGTCTTTTCAAATAAAGCTCGTTGGCAATCCGCAGATAAAGCTTCATGTTGAGTGTGTTGTGATGTGTCTCAAAAGGTCTTGCTGCTGCACCACCATGAATGGGCTGAAGTATGGGTGTCTCCACTTCCAGGTATCCCTTGCTATTGAAAAAATCGCGCAGTGTATTGATAAGCTGCGTACGCATCTTGAAGGTCTCTTTCACCTTCGGATTTACGATCAGGTCCAGGTAACGCTGCCGGTAACGCTGCTCAGGGTCACTGAATGCATCATGAGTCTTCTTTTGACCTGATTCATCCTCAGTTTCTTTTACAATAGGAAGTGGATGAAGTGATTTTGACAGCAATGACAATTCCTGCACGTGGATCGAGATCTCGCCCATCTGTGTGGTAAAGACATAGCCTTTCACTCCTATGATATCTCCGATATCCAGCCTTTTCTTGAAAATATCGTTGTACAGCGACTTATCATCCCCCGGGCAGAGATCATCCCGACGCAGATAGATCTGTATTCTTCCGGTAGCATCCTGGATCTCGGCAAATGAAGCTGAGCCCATGATCCTTCGACTCATCAGTCGTCCTGCAATAGAAACGCTCTTGTAGTCTGTCTTCCTGCGCTCGTAGTTTTCCTTAATGTCCTTAGCAGATACATCTACATCAAACAATGCAGCTGGGTAAGGGTCAATACCCAATTTCATTAACTCTTCTCGTTCCTTTCTACGTTGGATTTCTTGTTCGCTAAGTTGCATGTACTTCGGCTTTTTCTTTTCTTCTTCTTTTTAATTCGGTTTTTACCAGTGCATATTCCCGGCTGCTCTGACCGGCTATTGAGGTGTTTTCCTCTGCTCTTCTAAATAAATAGGGCAAAACTTTCTCCACGGGTCCATAGGGCACATACTTTGCTACATTGTAACCCATGTTGGACAATTTGAACGATATATTGTCGCTCATTCCCAATAGTTGCGCAAAGTAAACACGTTCGTCGCTCTTTTTTATCCCTTTGGCCTGCATAAGTGATGCCAGCAGCTGACAGGACTGCTCATTGTGTGTCCCGGCGCAGAGTGCAAAACGGTCAATATGGTCAGTAGCAAAGATCAAAGCATCCTCGTATGCCTGGTCTGTCGATCTTTTATCTGGTTGAATTGGATCAGGGTAATTTTTATCCTCCGCCCGGTCCCTTTCTTTTTCCATGTAAGCCCCTCTCACCAGCTTGGCCCCAAAAAAACAACCTTCCTTAGAAACCCGCTCAAAATCAGCTTTCATTCGATCCAGGGCATCTTTCAGGTAAAGCTGGTAAGTGATAAAAACCATCGGAGCCTGCTTGTTGTATTTCAGCATCAGGTCTATCACCAGGTCATCAATCACCTCTTCTATCCAGCTTTCCTCAGCATCTACCATAAACCGAAGATCATTTTTTACCACCCGCTCAGCCACCTTATGGACCCGGTCTTCAAAACGTTTGAAAGCTTGCTGCTCCTTGTCAGTCAGCACTTTACCAGATTGCTTTTTTTTCATCAAGGTAGCTGATCCTAATCCTGTAAGCTTGATCACACAAAAAGGGATCCCAGGAGTATTTTTCGCAAAATCTGCTACTCTCAGTGCCTCTTCCATCGTTTCATCAAAGCTTTGTTCGGTTTCCTGGCCCTCGACAGAATAGTCCAGAATGGTTTTGACATTGAACTTCTCCAGGTGATCAATGGTATGATTACAGTCTTTGATCGAGACACCCCCACAGAATTGTTTAAAAAGTGTATCCCGTATGAGGTTCTTTACCGGGAGTTTCAATTTTAATGCTGCATTGGTCAGAAACGTACCCACATCAACCATCCAGGAAAATCGCATCGACAGAAACAACAGATATGTCTTCCTCAGCTCACTGGTACTCTTTGATGCAAATCCAATTGCCGTATCTTCAAAGTTGATTTCTGAATTTTCTGACATAGTTTTGAAAAGCGATGCAAAGATAGCATCATCAATGAACCTTTTCTTTTATTATTTATAGTGGAACTATCAAAGGATATCCTATTCATAAAATCACCCCAGGAAGCTCTCCAGGATGTAATACAACAACTCAAACCCGATAAAGTTGCTTTGCTGGTGGATGAAAATACCGCCCAACATTGTTTGCCCTATTTTGAAAGCGAACAATTCCTGGTCATTGAGATCAAGAGTGGAGAGATCAACAAAAACCTGCGAACCTGTGAACAAATTTGGGAAGCACTGACTAAAGCAGGATTCTCCAGAAAATCACTACTCGTAAATGTTGGCGGGGGCGTAATAGGTGATATGGGAGGTTTTGCAGCCTCTACCTACAAGCGTGGGATCCGATTTGTCAACTATCCCACCACACTGCTTGCCATGGTGGATGCTAATATAGGAGGCAAGCTGGGGATCGACTTTATGGGTTTGAAAAATCACATAGGGTTATTTAATGACCCTGAAAGGATTCTGATATTTACTGATTTCCTAAAAACTTTACCACCGAGAGAACTAGGATCCGGGTATGGAGAGGTAATCAAGCATGGACTGATCTATGACAAAAACTATTGGGATGACACCCAAAATTCACAGTTTCCTGAGCTAGATTGGCAAAAGGTCATTCAGCGATCTGTGGAAATCAAATCCGAAGTAGTGAAAGAAGATCCAAAAGAAAATGGTCTTAGAAAAATACTAAACTATGGGCACACGCTAGGTCATGCTGTAGAAACCTGGTATCTGAATAACCAAAAAAGTCTACTTCATGGAGAAGCTATTGCTACGGGGATGATCCTGGAAGCTCACCTTAGCTTTCAGCTGGATCTTTTGGATCGAAATGATTTAGATGAAATTACCAGCTATATCTCTTCGATTTACGAGGGCATAGCTATTCCACCCATGGAAAACCTCATGGAATTGATGGGGCAGGACAAGAAAAATGTTGGCAATGAAATCAACTTTTCCTTGCTGGAGAAGATAGGGAAGTGTGTTTATGATATGAAAGTGGATGAAAAAATGATCGCGGCGGCGATTAATTTCTACAATACCCTCAAATAAAAAGATCTTCTTTCTCTTCAATACCCAAATCAGTACGGCTATTGTGAGTTTTGACCTTATTTTTGCTGACTTTCTTAGGGTTTGTAAAAACAAGTGCAAAAGTACCTACCACCGCGGTGATTAAAATGGTTGCTATAGTTCTACCAATCGACATATTAATAATTAAGACATTCAATTAACGATAATGGTTGGACGTTAGTTCTATGTGATTCTAAAAATATTTTAATTTGAGATCAATAATTTCAAAATTCGATAAAAACCTTCAGGGAGTCGTTAAACTGACCTCTTCAAAAAGTGAAAGCAACCGAGCGTTGCTCATCAATGCATTAAGTGGGAATAAAATGACCCTGGAGAATCTTTCTGCTGCCAGGGATACCCAGACCATGATGAGATTGTTTCGCGAAAAAGGTCAGACCTGGGATGTGCTGGATGCCGGAACTACTATGCGATTTTGTACTGCCTACCTGGGAGTGAAAGGAAAAGGAGAGATCATCACCGGCACACCCAGAATGAAAGAACGTCCTATCGGGTTGTTGGCAGATGCACTCATTAAACTTGGTGCCAGAGTAGAATACCTGGAGAAAGCAGGTTACCCACCACTCAGGATCCATGGCATAGAAGAGCAGCAGACAAAGAAAATTCAGATCCCGGGAAACGTAAGCAGCCAATTTATCAGTGCCCTCCTCATGATTGGTCCTGCCCTGCCACAGGGTATTGAGCTGGAGCTTACCACTGAAGTCTTCAGCAGGCCTTACATTGAGATGACCCTGGCACTTATGGATCACTTTGGAGTAAAAAGTGACTGGTCTGAAAACATTATCAGCATTCAATCTCAATCCTACCAACCTCAATCCTATACAATTGAAAGTGACTGGTCAGGAGCCAGCTACTGGTTTTCACTGGCGGCTTTGGATGCAAACCCTGAT
>JAHCMM010000242.1 GCA_019192515.1 Cyclobacteriaceae bacterium SS2 | reverse complement strand
ACCGAAAATTCTTGTACCGGATCTCCATTGGTGGGCCGACATGCACCTGTACGCCAATCAACCCTGACCTTGTTTTGTTCTCCTCATCATTGTCAATCACAATACTCATCACGTGTCCATTGATCATGTGTACCATCACGTCACCCTTGACAATGATGTGATATTCATTCCAGTCATTGGGCTTGATAAACTGTGTGAGCTCCTCTTTATCTCCAACCGTACCTATTGCCTCCACTTCTTTCCCATCTTCTTTTCGACTGACCTGNCCTCTGAGAGCCAAAAACCGTCGACCTTGTTCTTCATAATTTTGTCCGGACCATTGATTGGGTCCATCTATATCCATCTGATATCCTCGGAGTCTGTACTTCTCAAATTCAACACTCCGATAGTTGATGCCACTGTTCCCTTTGTCGGAGACTTTGACATCTACTTTTAACTCAAAATCGGAAGGTGTTCCGCCTCTCCAAATGATGAANGTATTCCGTTCAACGATCGTTTCGGGTGTGATGGTACCTACCATTTCCCCATTGTCTACAGACCAGTAAACCGGATCACCTTCCCAATCCTTCAGTGTGCCATCAAATATTGAGACAAAACCAGTCTCATCTGTTGATGGTTGTGGGAATTTGGGTTGTGCTAATGATATGGTGTAGCAAAGAACCAAAGGGGCTAATAGGATGTTTTTCATGGGGTTAAAGTTTTTGATTCTTAAACCTAAACATGACAGTATAAATAATTTAGATAAACACCCATTATTTGATCTTAAATTCCCCCTAACTTTAAGTCCGCCCAAACCCCTCTTGAAATGAGACACATCTTTTACATCATAGTAATATCCTGTATCCTGGCTGCCGGAGTTGCTTCTTATTTTGATCCTGCCTACCTGTGGTCTTACACGATCCTGTTGCCTTTGCTTTTTATTGGGATCTATAATCGATTTCAGAAGAATCATGCCATCCTGAGAAATTTTCCCCTGCTAGGATACTTTCGATACTTTTTTGAGATGATCGCTCCAGAAATACAGCAGTATTTTATTGAGCGGCAAACAGATGGTGCTCCTTTTAGCAGAAATCACCGTGCACTGGTTTATCGACGAGCTAAAAATGTGAATGATACCCATCCGTTTGGGACTCAACTCAATATCAATGATGATCATTATGAGGCTCTAAGGCATTCTATCTATGCCACAGAGCCGGAGACCGAATTTCCCCGTGTGACCATAGGTAGTAGTCTGTGTCGTCAACCTTATAGTGCCTCCATCCTCAATATCTCTGCTATGAGTTTTGGAGCCCTGAGTAAAAATGCGATCCTGGCACTGAACAAGGGAGCGAAAAAGGGGAATTTCTATCACAACACTGGGGAAGGCGGAATTTCTCCCTATCACCTGGAAGGCGGCGCAGACCTCATGTGGCAAATAGGAACCGGGTACTTTGGTTGCAGAACGCCAGAAGGGGATTTTGATCCTGAGATGTTTAAGCAAAATGCCCTGCGACCCGAAGTAAAACTGATTGAAATAAAGATATCTCAAGGTGCAAAACCGGGCCATGGTGGTGTGTTACCCGCAGTAAAAAATACGGAGGAGATCGCAAAGATCCGGGGTTACAAACCACATACTATGGTCTTGTCACCTCCTGGCCATAAGAAATTTAAGAATGCAACCGAGCTGATTTACTTTGTCAAGGAGCTTAGAGAGCTTTCAGGAGGAAAACCAGTTGGTTTCAAATTATGTATCGGTAGGACAGAGGAGTTTATCGAGATATGTAGAGAGATGAAGGAGGAGGGGATCTGGCCTGATTTTATCACCGTGGATGGAGCAGAAGGTGGAACCGGAGCTGCACCACTTGAATTTTCTGATTCAGTAGGGATACCGCTAGAGCCTGCCTTAATATTTGTTCACAGAACCCTCCTCAAATACGGGCTGCGACAAGAAATTAAAGTAATAGCAAGTGGAAAGGTACTTTCGGCTTTTTCGATCCTGCGGGTAAAAGCCTTAGGTGCAGACATCTGCAACTCAGCCAGGGCTTTTATGTTCAGTATAGGGTGTATTCAGGCTTTGCGATGCAATACCAATGAATGTCCTACTGGTGTGGCCACTCAGAAAAAGATGCTGGTGAAAGGATTGGTGGTCTCTGACAAAGCTGAGCGGGTATATAATTTCCATAAGAATACCATCCACGCGGTGCTTGAACTTTTGGCATCCTGTGGTTGTAAACACACTGACGAGATCAGTATCAACATGTTTGTAAAAGGTGATGAGATGGTCGCACTGACCAATAAGTACTTCCCTGATTCGGTGCTGAACAGGGTGGATTAGGCTTCAACTCCCCGCCTCATAAAATAGAGCGGATCATTGCCGTAGTTTCCACCCCAAACGTGATAGATTTCGAAGCCAAATCTTTCGTAGACGAGTTTGTTCTGTGGGATAGAAGTTTCAAGGTAGATAGGAAGTTGGAGTTTTCTGGATTGCTCAAAGACCTTTTCTTTCAACTCCCATGCACCACGACCACCACGACTTTGATCGGAGGCTCCGAAAAACCAGAAGTAAAGAAAATTTCCATCGGCCGGGCGTTGTTTCTTCACATACGCGTCGCGTTTCAGGATTTTGAATACCCGCTCAATGCCAATGGTGCGGAACACCAGCTTTGCCTGATTGAGGTAATCCCTTAATCCTTCTTTTTTGAAATTATACCTGTAGCATAGAGCAATGGCTTCTTTATCCTGTGAAAAATAGACGCCTTCGCGCATTTTACTGGTTTCATATACATAGTCTGCTAGGTGTTTGATCCGTTCAGTTTTACGCTTGTCGGGCTTTACAATATGGAGCACACTGGGGTTTTCTACAAAAGCTTCGCTGATGATCCTGATGGCATTTTCTTTTTCTGTCAGACCCATGAAAAACAAAGAAAATAAAGTTTGCTTAAACAAAGATGGGTTAAAACCATAGGATCAACTGAGTTTTTAGGATTCTATGCTTTACTTTTGCAGTCCAATTTCCGAAGAGGAGAATATTATTTTAACTGACGTTGTCGAAAGATGGGAAAAACACTATTTGATAAGATTTGGGACAGCCATGTCGTGGCTAAGATTGATGAAGGTCCAAGCGTATTGTACATTGACCGTCACCTCATTCATGAAGTGACTAGTCCTCAGGCATTTGCAGGAATTGAAAAGCGAGGTATTGAAGTATTCAGACCTCAGAATACAGTCGCTACTCCTGACCACAACGTGCCTACCATTGATCAGCACCTGAGCATCAAAGATGAGCTTTCCAGGTTCCAGGTCAACAAGCTGACCGAAAACTGCGAGCGTCACGGTGTGACCCTTTTTGGACTGAACCACCCGTACCAGGGTATCGTGCATGTGATTGGACCACAGCTGGGACTTACAAGACCCGGGATGACGATTGTATGTGGCGACAGCCACACCTCTACTCACGGGGCATTTGGTAGCGTGGCCTTCGGAATTGGAACAAGTGAGGTAGAAATGGTATTGGCTACACAATGTATCATGCAACCTAAGCCCAAGAAAATGCGAATCTCCGTAGAAGGAGAGTTGCCTAAAGGAATTTCCGCTAAGGATGTGGTACTCTATATCATTTCCAAGGTGACTGCCAGTGGTGGTACCGGGTACTTTGTAGAGTTTGCCGGCTCAGCCATCAGGTCATTGTCTATGGAGGGTCGAATGACAGTCTGTAACATGAGCATCGAGATGGGAGCACGAGGAGGATTGATCGCTCCAGACCAAACGACTTTCGATTATGTGAAAGGCAGAGAGTATGCACCTCAAGGAGAAGAGTGGGAGAAGGAATTGGCTAAATGGAAAGAACTGTACTCTGACGAGGACGCAGTTTTCGACAAAGAAATTGTTTACGATGCAGCTGACATCGAACCGATGATCACCTACGGAACGAACCCTGGTATGGGAACCAAAGTGAAAGGAAGAATCCCTACTTTGGAAGAAGTTCCTGAGAAAGAGCGTAATTCATTCACCAAGTCGATGAAGTATATGGGCTTTAATCCGGGTGATGAGCTGATTGGTAAGCCTATTGACTACGTTTTCGTTGGTAGCTGTACAAACGGACGAATTGAAGACCTGAGAGAGGTCGCTAAATTTGTAAAGGGTCGTAAAAAGGCAGATAATATTACCGCATGGATCGTTCCAGGATCGAAGCAGGTAGAGCAGCAAGCCATTGAAGAGGGAATTGTAGATGTTCTCGAGGAGGCTGGATTCAAACTTCGTCAGCCAGGATGCTCAGCATGTCTGGCCATGAATGATGACAAGATACCTTCAGGAAAATATGCGGTTTCTACCTCAAACAGAAACTTTGAAGGAAGACAGGGTCCTGGTTCCAGAACATTGCTGGCTAGCCCGGTGACGGCAGCAGCTGTTGCTGTAACCGGCTCTATTGTTGACCCAAGAGAAATAAGCGAACTCGAACTAGTATAAAGGAGAATAAAGACATGGCGATAGAAAAGTTCACAAAAATCACCTCTTCGGCAGTGCCTCTGCCCATCGAGAATGTAGATACTGACCAGATCATCCCTGCAAGGTTTTTGAAAGCCACTACCCGTGAAGGGTTTGGTGAAAACCTGTTCAGAGACTGGAGATATGATAGTAATAATAAGCCCGTTGAGGACTTCGTATTGAATGATCCTAAGTACAGCGGTAAGATCCTTGTTGCTGGAAAAAACTTTGGTAGTGGTTCCAGCCGGGAGCACGCTGCATGGGCAGTTCATGACTACGGTTTCAAAGTGGTTGTATCCAGTTTCTTTGCAGATATTTTCAGAGGCAACTCCTTAAATAATGGATTGCTTCCTGTATTGGTCACAGAGGACTTCCTTGATGAGATCTTTGCAGAAATTGATAAAGATCCAAAAGCACAATTCGAAGTGGACCTGGAGAGCCAGACTTTCAAGATTGTTTCATCAGGAAGCACAGCATCTTTTGAAATCAATTCATATAAAAAGGAATGCCTGTTGAATGGCTTTGATGACATCGACTATCTGTTGAACATCAAAGACAAGATCACAGCATTTGAGGCTTCACGAGCCTAATCACTTACGATGTTTGTTGAAATCCTAGATACCACACTCAGAGATGGTGAGCAGACCTCCGGTGTATCGTTTACCGATGGGGAAAAGCTGACCATTGCTCAGTTGCTCCTGGAAGAACTGAAAGTCGACCGGATTGAGGTGGCTTCTGCACGGGTTTCCGAGGGGGAATTCAAAGGTGCTCGAAAGATCCTGGACTGGGCCGCTCAAAATGGTTTTCAGGAAAGGATAGAGATACTGGGATTTATTGATAAAAATATCTCAGTTGACTGGATCACCGATGCTGGAGGTAAAGTAATGAACCTTCTCAGCAAAGGATCCCGTAAGCATTGCGAAAAACAGCTCCGAAAGACGCTTCAGGAGCATCTTCAGGATATCAGTGAGACCATCAGGTATGCCCATGAAAAGGGATTGACCGTCAATGTATACCTGGAAGACTGGTCTAACGGAATGCGTAATTCTCCGGATTATGTGTATGAGATCATTGAAGGTCTAAATAAACTTGGAGTGGAGCGTATAATGCTACCTGATACGCTCGGCATTCTCAATCATGAGGAGAGCCATAAGTTTTGTAAAGACGTTATTGACAAGTTTCCTGACACCCGTTTTGATTTCCATGCTCACAACGACTACGACCTTTCTGTTTCTAATGTCTATGAAGCATTAAAAGCAGGGGTATCTGGTATTCACACTACCATGAATGGACTGGGTGAGCGTGCAGGGAATGTGCCTTTGAGTAGTGTGATAGGGATCGTGAAAGATCATCTGAAAGGAGACCTGAGCCTGGATGAAAAGAAACTATATAAAGTCAGCAAGATCATTGAATCCTTTTCTGGTATCAGGATTCCTCAGAATAAGCCATTGATCGGCGAGTTTGTTTTTACACAAACCAGCGGAATCCACGCTGATGGAGACAGCAAGGACAATCTTTACCACAATAGTCTGGCTCCAGAGCGCTTTGGCCGGAACTATAGCTATGCCCTGGGTAAGATGTCAGGTAAAGCCAACATCAAAAAGAACCTCGAGGCACTGGGTATTGAACTAAGTAAGGAAGAAACCCAACAGGTAACTAAAAAGATCATCGAACTAGGTGATAAGAAGGAATCAATCACCAAAGAAGACCTTCCCTTTATCATCAATGATGTATTGAGGAGCGAAAAGATTGACCAGAAAGTCATCATCAAAAACTATGCATTGTCTGTTGCTCAGGGACTAAGATCCATGGCAACACTTAACCTGGAGGTTTCCGGGAAGTCTTATGAAAAGACTGCATCAGGTGATGGGCAATATGATGCCTTCATGAATTCCCTGAAATCAATCTACAAGGATTTAGGAAAGAAGCTTCCACGACTGGCGGATTACGAAGTAACAATCCCTCCGGGTGGAGAGACAGACGCACTTGTAATCACCACCATCACCTGGGAGAATGGGGAACGCTTCAAGACCAGGGGACTTGACCCTGATCAAACAGTTGCCGCTATCAAGGCAACCATCAAAATGTTAAATATTATCGAAAAATAGAATAAATGAACTTCAAGATCGCAACTTTACCCGGCGACGGAATTGGTCCGGAAATCGTAGAACAAGCAGTTAAAGCCATGGATGCTATTGGCAAAAAATTCAACCATAGCTTTGAATTCACGCATGCACTGGTTGGTGCAGCTGCTATTGACGCCACCGGTGACCCATATCCTGAGGCAACACACAAGATATGCCTGGATGCGGATGCCGTATTGTTTGGAGCGATCGGAGATCCAAAATATGACAATGACCCTAAAGCCAAGGTTCGGCCTGAGCAGGGATTATTGGGGATGAGGAAAAAGCTTGGTCTTTATGCCAATATCAGGCCCGTAGCTACTTTCCCTTCGTTGATCGACAAGAGTCCGTTGAAGAATGACAGGGTAGAAGGGGCAGACTTCGTCGTAGTGAGAGAGCTTACCGGTGGTATTTACTTCGGTCAGCCAAGAGGACGATCTGAGGATCTTAAAACAGCCTTTGATACAAGTGTTTACACCGTAGATGAAATCGAAAGGATCCTGAAGCTGGCTTTCGAATATGCTGAGAAGCGAAATAAGAGATTGACAATCGTCGACAAGGCGAATGTCCTAGGTACTTCCAGACTATGGAGAGAAGTGGCCCAGGGAATGGAAAAAGACTACAAGCACATCGAAGTAGACTACATGTTTGTGGACAATGCGGCAATGCAGCTGATCCAGTGGCCAAAGAAATTTGATGTATTGGTAACTGAAAACATGTTTGGAGACATCCTTTCTGATGAAGCCAGTGTGATCACAGGATCGCTTGGTTTGTTGCCATCAGCATCTATCGGACTTGAAACATCTGTATTTGAGCCGATTCATGGATCGTACCCTCAGGCAGCTGGAAAGAATATTGCCAATCCTATCGCAACGATCCTTTCTGCAGCGATGCTGTTAGAGTCGTTGAACCTGCTTGAAGAAGCGGCAGCAGTAAGAGATGCGGTAAATGCTTCTTTGGAAGAAAACTTCGTAACCGAGGATATCTCAAAGGAAAGCGCCAAGAGCACTTCAGAAGTAGGAGACTGGATCGCCAGTAAAATCAGTGGTTAACATCGTTGGATAGCCATGGCCTTCTACAATGAAGATCAGTGGCTTAGCTGGATTGATCAGCTTTCTGAAGATGATCATGTGGTGATAGATAACTTCATCGAGGAAGGGGTGTATCAGACGGCCCGTTCCTTTTTGATGGAGAAGCTTGAGGACGAGACGTTTGCCAAGGCTAAGATCGGACCGGGTTCTGAAGAGCAGGTCGTCTCAGAGATCAGGGGAGACTACATCTATTGGCTGGACCGCACCAGGGACACCACATTATTTCCATTTTTTGGTCTGATTGATGAAACTATCCAGGTATTAAACAGGTACTGCTATCTCAGCCTATCAGGCTTTGAATTCCATCTGGCACATTACCCTGCTGGAAGCTTTTATAAAAGACATTTGGACCAGTTCAAGTCCCGAAACAACCGCATGATCTCCATGATCATCTACCTCAATGAGGGGTGGAAACCTGGTAATGGAGGAGAACTAAAAATCTTTCAGGATAAAGGTGATTTAATCGTGGAGCCTTTAGCACGACGTTGCGTCCTCTTCAAGAGCGATACTGTGCCTCATGAAGTATTAAAGACCCAGGTCAGCAGGTACAGCCTTACCGGTTGGTTGCTGTATATGCCTTCTGGCGTGGGCAGGATTTTGGGATAATCGTATTTTTTTATACTTTACCCGAGCGACTTCACCTCTTCTATCAGTCCCTGGATCGACTTTTTAGCATCTCCAAAGAGCATCTTCGTCTTCTCATGATAGAACAACGGGTTTTCGATCCCAGAATATCCGGCACTCATACCTCTTTTTAATACCACGACGGCTTTTGATTGCAGGATCTCCAGGATGGGCATACCGTAGATTGGGCTGGAAGGATCGTCCAAAGCAGCAGGGTTTACCACGTCATTGGCCCCCACAACCAATGTGATGTCTGTTTCTTTGAGTAGGTCATTAGCTTCTTCCAGGTCCAATAATTTCGGGTATGGAACATCGGCTTCTGCCAGCAATACGTTCATATGACCCGGCATACGACCTGCCACCGGATGGATCGCATAATTGACGCTCACCCCATGTTCAGACAATATATTGTCAAGCTCCTTACAGGCCTTTTGTGCCTGTGCAACTGCCATGCCATATCCAGGTACAATCATTACCTGATTTGCATACCTCATCAGGATGGCCACGTCATTGGCTGTAGCTTCTACAATACTTTTCTCACCCTCCACATTTTTAGCGGCAGAAGCTCCACCAAATCCACCGATCACCACATTCAATAAAGACCGGTTCATGGCCTGACACATCAGAATGGTGAGGATCGTGCCCGATGAACCTACGAGGATACCTCCGATGATCATGGGTTGATTTCCATAAACAATTCCTGCCAGGGCAGCTGCCACACCAGTAAAAGCGTTTAACAACGAGATAACCACTGGCATGTCAGCTCCACCAATCGGCTGCACAAACGTGATTCCATAGATCAGGGAGACGATAAGGATAGATAGTGGTAGGGTAAACGTAGCATCAGGATTTACAACCCGATAAACCGTGAGAGCAACGATGAGGACCAACAACGCGATGTTGAGGACTCCTGTATACGGAATGTAAATATCTCTGATTTTTCCAGCTAATTTACCATAGGCAATAAGACTCCCGGTAAATGCCACTGCACCAACAAACATTGCAAGAAGGGTGGTGAGGTGAGTTCCCATGGAAACGCCAATACTTTTGGAACCTGAGGCCATAAGTGTCTGGTAGTTGTACAATTCGATCAGGGAAATGGAAACAGCACACGCTCCACCTAAACCGTTGAATAGTGACACTAGCTCCGGCATTGCAGTCATCTGAACTCTGTTGGCCATGATCAATCCGATTACTGTACCGGTTACCATGGCTAATGTGATGACTGTATAATTATTTCCACCACTCTCTATCGGACTTAGAATTGTAGATACAATAGCTAATCCCATTCCAACTGCTGCCAGGAGATTACCGGATCGGGCAGTTGCCGGACTACTTAATCTTCTTAAACCAACAATCAGTAGGGTGACAGCAATAAGGTAGGATAGGTTGACGATTGCCTCCATTTAGGTAGTTAAATTAAAGAAGTGAGTTATTTTTTACGGAACATATCCAGCATCCTGTTGGTAACAGCATGCCCACCCACTACATTGATCATACCTAGCACGATGCCGATAAATCCTAGTCCCAGTGAAAAGTAATCATCGGGTGTAGATTGTCTCACCAGTAAGATTGCTCCAATGGTCACAATTCCGCTGATAGCATTGGCTCCTGACATCAAGGGTGTATGTAATACCGTAGGGACTTTGGAAATAAGCTCAAAACCCAGGTACGTNGCCATCAATAGCATATAAAGGGTAATGGGGTTTTGTTCAATGAATGAAAGTATTGCTTCCATTGGGTTATTATTTATTTACTGAAACAAGCTCAGTTTGATTCAACAAAGTTTTTTGTACAATTTCATGATCAAAAGGCAATTGGTCAAGCCCTTCTTTCAGTAAAAAGGTAATGAAATTGTAGAGGTTGGTGCTGTAAAGTCTACTTGATTCCTGGGGTGCTGATTCAAAGAGTTTTGAGTTTCCGGTAATCTTCACGTCGTTTATGTGTATGGTCTTGTTATCCTCTGATAGCTCACAGTTACCACCAGAAGCACTGGCCATATCAATGATAACAGAACCGGGCTTCATAGATTCCACCGTGGCTTTAGTAATCAATAAAGGAGCCGTTTTACCTGGGATGTTAGCAGTGGTAATAACAATGTCAGCATTCAATGCCCGCTCATGGATTAGCTGCTTTTGAAGCTTGATATATTCTTCTGATTGCTGAACTGCGTATCCACCAGCTTGCTTATCTTCTTTACTTCCCTCTACCTCAATGAATTTGGCTCCAAGACTTTGTACTTCTTCTTTTACTGCTGATCGCACATCAAAAGCTTCTACCACAGCACCTAATCGCCTGGCGGTGGCAATGGCTTGCAGACCTGCTACACCTGCGCCCAGCACAAGTACTTTAGCAGGAGGCACAGTCCCTGCTGCTGTCGACATCATCGGGAAATAGCCGGAATATTGTTCAGCAGCAGTGATCACAGCCTTATATCCAGCCAGTGAAGCAAGCGAAGAGAGGATATCCATCGATTGGGCGATCGACGTCCTGGGTACCATATCCAGGCTGAAGATCAACCGGTTGGTTGCAGTTAATGATTCAACAAATGCCTTGTTTGTGAGCGGATTGAATCGTCCGATAATGATTGCACCTTCCTTGGTGTGTTTGATTTGATCGGATGCTATTTTGGTATCCGTCAAAATTATATCTGCAGCTTTGAGGATTTCTTTTTCAGAATGAATGCTCGCCCCAGCTTCAGTAAAAGACACATCTGGAAAATGAGCCAGAGATCCACAATTGGCTTCCAATATTACCTGGTAATCGTGCTTGATATACTTCTTGGCTAAATCCGGAACCAGTGGAGAAATGGGGCTTGTTGTTGATTTGAGTACTCCGACAATCATAATATCTGAATTCGATGCAATATTAATGAATTGAATCTTCTTTAGATGAAATTATTGTAATGCGTAGAAATTCTGCGGTGAAGAGATGAAAGAATGATATATTTTTTAATTAGCTTAATCCCTGATTAATCGCCCCAAGTATGTGCCGTTTTACCTTCTACATGGGCAAGCCCATCGTTCTGAGTTCGTTGATCACAGAACCAAAACATTCTCTGATTCGTCAAAGTTTTGCAGCTAAAGAAAGGGAAGAGCCATTGAACGGTGATGGCTTCGGGCTAGCCTGGTATAATCATGAATTGTCTATGGAACCGGCCTTGTTTAAGTCGGTGTCACCAGCCTGGAGCAACAACAATCTGATGGAGATTTGCAGGACTGTCCAATCCACTTGTATTTTGGCACATGTTCGGGCAGCCACCCAAAGTCTGATCGTTTCCGAATCCAACTGTCACCCATTCAAATGGAATCAATTTACATTTATGCATAATGGTGATGTAGGCGGATTTGGCAAGATCAAAAGGGCTTTATTGAGCTCTTTGTCTGATGAAGCTTTTAATCATATTAAAGGAACCACGGATTCAGAACACTTTTTTGCGGTACTCATAGATGAATTGAGCCAGTTGTCTGGTCTGGAACCGCATGACCGGATGGCCACCGCTATGATGCGTTCCATTAAACGGGTATGTAAATTGATAGACGAGCATGCCCCTGGTGCTCATTCTTATTTGAATTTTGTGGTGACTGATGGTCGGTTGGCGCTGGCTGTTAGGTTTACCACAGATGTAGAAGAGCATGCTGATTCACTTTATATCAACATAGGTAAAAGCTACCATTGCGAAGAAGGAGTATGCTATATGACCGAGCTAGGGGAGTCTAAAAAATCAGTGATTATCAGTTCAGAACCACTTAGTAAGGACCCCGGTTGGGAGAAAATTCCTGTCAATTCAATGATCCTGGTAAACGAAGGGCAGGTACTGGACAGGATGGACATCAACTACAAACAATTCGTTAAATAATTTCCAGGAATTTATTCTTGGCACACCTTTTGTAATTATCAACCATGAAAGCGAACAGTAAGCAGCAGCACAAAGAGAAGCTTTAAACTGTTGCACAAACAACTGAGAGCTTTTTTCATAGTATGGGTTTTTGAGATCCCTCGACGTTAGGTTAGGTTGGTTACAAAGAGGGTGAGAACGTTTCCGGCTCCTGCCGGGACGTTTTTTATTTTCAGGTCGTTTTTGGTGGTATGACCCAAAATATCTTACTTTATTAAAAACAATAATCTAAGAATATGCAAAAGTTACTTATAACAGGAATATTGGCCATTGCAATGGTATCTGCCCATGCACAGGCTAAGTTGGAAGTAGGATTGAAAGGGGGATTGAACCTGGCAAATATGTCTTCTGACTTTGAAGCGACTTACGAATCCAGGACAGGTTATCATCTGGGAGCTTATACTTTAATCAAAGTGGCAAATGTTGGTATCCAGCCGGAGTTGTTATATTCTGCACAGGGTACTACGTATACCTTTAGTAGCATCAATCAGGATCTTCAAAGAGACCTGAAGTATTTTACAGTACCTGTAATGCTTAAGTTTTATTTACCATTAGGTCTTAATCTACAGGCTGGTCCCCAGTTTGGGTTCCTTGTAAATGCTGAAGGCGATACTTATACAATCAATGGGAACCAGGTAGAAATCCAAACTGGACAGGATCTTAAAAATGAACTCAAAAACTCTGATATAAGCGCAGTACTTGGAGCAGGATGGGATTTGCCATTCGGTCTTAACATTGCAGCCAGATATCTGATAGGTGTTAATGATATCCACGAAAGTGAAGAGGAAGATTCCAAAAACAGGGTATTCCAGGTCTCGGTTGGATTTAGACTATTTAAAGTGGGCAAGTAATTAGCTCAATAATAATATGGAGAGCCATCAGTATGCTGATGGCTTTTTTTGTATCAGAGACTGGAGTTTTCTGTAACCGTTAGGAATTGGCAGCACGCAACATCTATTAATTTTTGGATCGTCCCGGAACCAGCCCACGTAATTTTGATTTCTTTGATTGAATCCACTTTCCCAAGACCAATTTCCGCTCTTAGAGGTGATGCCCCAAAACTGCCTCCGGAATCGATATCCCTGTAGATTTTGCGTTCTACTCCATTTTCATCAATAGTGATCTCTATTCGACTCCCGACTCCATACCTATTTGATTGTTCGCCAATCATGTTAATGGTGATCCATGAATTTTCATCCTCGTATGGATTCTGGAAAAGCGCATTGAAGAAGAAATCTCCCTTGTATCCTCCGCCCATTACAGCATAGATATCCTGATCACCATCATTGTCTATATCGCCAAATGAAATAGCATGTCCTTTCTGTAAATGGCCAAAAGCGCCTGCTTGTGTTACATCCTGAAATTTTATTCCTTCAGCATTCCTAAACATTCTGTTGGGTATTACGGATTCGTAACCCATATCACCCGTACCCAGGTAGAAATCGAGCCAGCCATCATTATCCAGGTCTCCAAAATTGGCACCCATAGCAAACATGATTTTGTTCAAATTCACACTTTCACTGACGTTTTTGAATGTTCCATCACCCTGATTTCTAAATAGGATGCCGGTCTGAGCAGTATGACTTTGTTCCAGATATTCGAGCGTAATGTCATGGGTAATATTCTGATGAGGATCATGATTGTAACCGGCAGCAAAAATGTCTAACCAGCCATCGTTGTCATAATCCCAAAACCAGGTAGGAAATGTGGGTATTATTTCATCCAATCCCGATTGAATGGACACCTCTTCAAAACTGGGAATCCCATTCTCATCTATTCCCAGGTTTTTATACAGTCTGTTATTGACATTAGTTGGGCGTAATATGGAAACATAAATATCGACCAACATATCGTTATTGTAATCCCCGGCAGTAACACCCTTGATGAACAAAGGATTCTCATCAGTACTGACTTCCAGGCCTGCTTTTTTAGTCACATCTGTAAAAGTACCATCCTGGTTGTTGAGGTAAAATTCGCATGGATGGAGATTGCCATCAGTACTTTCATTACCGATAAAAAGATCCAACCAACCGTCGTTATTGAAGTCGTTCCAGGTGGCGGTTTGCGTAGGGTGGAAGGAGAGGAGTCCTGCTTTGATGGTGACATCACTAAAAGTGCCATTGNCATTATTTCGAAGCAAAGTNTTAGGATGTTTTCCTCTTCCCTCAAGCCAGGCACCACGCAAAATAAAAATATCCGGGTATCCATCGTTGTTATAATCTGTTTGTATCAGGTTGAGACCCCCACGATGCCTGATCAGACCTGCCCTTTCAGTTTGATCGGTAAAGGAGCCATTTCCATTATTGACAAAATATTTAATGGGGTGATCTGGAAACCAGCTACTACAAATGATATCGAGATATCCATCTTTATTGAAATCCTCAATAATACTACCGCCGGCCAAATCATTTACGGCAACTCCTAATTTTGAGGCAACATCGGTAAATCGTCTGAGTGGATAGTCGGATTCAAATACATTTTCATGAATCAACCAATTTTCAGGTACACTATCAGGGTACTGCCCTAAAGTCATATAACTTAAATTCAGCATCCACCTGGCTTCAATGTTATGTGGCTCTTTTTCGAGAATTTGAGTATAAAGTTTTACTGCACCTCGAGAGCCACCCGTTTGATGATGAATAGCCGAGGGAGCAATAGGAATGATACAGGATGCAGAGCTGTGATCATGAATACAATTCTGAAGCTCACCATGTCGGAAGTAGGAGATCGCCAGGAAATCATCTAATGATTCTTCTTCAAAACTGCTAAGACCATTTACACCAATGGTACTTTTACTTCTTTCTAGTAATTCGTTGAATAGGTCTATGGCAGCGTCTGTGTCCCCAGTATATAGAAGCTCCTTCGCCTTAGCATACTGGTAAATGTTTTTTTGTAAGGAGTTAGCTTCGTCCAGCAGGCTATCATAGAAAGTAATCCTTTGCTCTCCTGCATAGTCATTATCCGCAATGAAGAAAGTTTTTTTTGCTATTATGTCCATAATTTCTGCAGTGTCCTTTGGGGTGGGACCGCACGAAAGAATAATAGCGAAAATCAGCAGGCTTGATTTTTTAAACATCTTATAGAAGCTATTCCAGTCAAAACATAATATAAAAAAACTCCCGCCTTTTACTGACGAGAGTTTTAAACTATTTAATCCAATTATTGGCGACGATTTACCAATTGGGATTCTGGTCTGAACTCTCCAGTGATCTGTTATTATCAAGCTCTACCACAGGTAATGGCATCAAGTCATGTTTGGCTTGAAATCTGTCCGCCATGGGATCTCCGCCCGGAAAGCGAACAGTATTGGTCATAAATCCTTGTCGTCTCCATCTTCTCAGGTCCCTATTTCTGATTTGCTCAGAACCAAACTCAACCTGACGTTCATGCACAATAGCTGCAAAGATTTCGTCCTTAGTACCTGTAGGGTAATCAACAGTTGGATAATTAGGCATGGCGACATCTGCCCTGTTTCGGGTCATATTGAGATAGGTAACAGCAGGACCAGGATTATCAAGTTCGTTTTCTGCCTCAGCCAGCATGAGCAATACATCAGCATACCTGATCACCCTGAAGTTGATGTCAGATCTACTGTTGTCACTTGGCTCCTTGTACAACCACGAATACTTTTGCCAGCTAATGGCAGGATTGTTTCCCTGGATATCTTCGGCCACAAGTTCTGTCGTTCCATTGTTGTAAAATTCGCCAATTTCCCAAAAGCTGTATCCAAATCTAGGATCTCCAGCCTCAAAGGCATTGATAAAAGCAAAGGATGGAATCACATTCCGCCATGCAGTTGCACTATATTCCTGACTCCTGAATGTGATTTCAGCTGTTCCGGTACCATCACCATTCCAGGCTCCCCCAGTTCCATGATTCAGTGAAAACTGTACTTCAAGAATAGATTCTGAGTTGTTTTCGTTTTCAGCCTCAAAGTTGTCAAGCCATCGGTCTACCAGACTGTATTCGTTGGAAGCCACTACCTTGTTTAGCTCGGTCCTGGCATCAGCGTAATCGCCACGGAACATATGTATTTTGCCTTTCAGAGCCTGAGCAGCACCTTTGGTTGCTCGGCCCATATCAGAGGCACTATATTCAGACTTGAGCGGTAGATCCTGTTCCGCAATATCCAGGTCTGCAAAGATCATGGTGTAAACTGCATCTTCTGTTGCCCTTGGTTCTCCTCCGGGAGTGGTTGACGGCTCCGTATAAATAGGCACGCCACCCCATAAGCTCACCAATTCAAAATATGCCCAGGCTCTCATAAAATGAGCTTCGGCAATCAATCTTGATTTAAGTGCATCAGATATTCCTTCCGCACCAGGCAGAGACTGAATAGCAAAATTTGCCCGTAACACGATTCTGAACCAACCTCTCCAAACGTCATTGGTCAACTTGTTGGTGGCATCAAATGTGTGAAGCAGTATCTGTGCCCTTGCAGTTTCCAACTGACCTCCACCTGATTGGTTGTCGTCAGACAAGAGATCATGGAGGAAGAAGTATTCCCTGTTATATAAATTGTTTGCCTGCAATCCGGCATAGATGGCGTTTACAGATGAGATAGCTTGCTGTTCAGTCTGAAAGAAACTATCTGGTGTTAATGAGTTTGGATTCTGTACGTTGAGTGATTCCTCACATGCAAAGACCAATCCAACCATTATAAGCGTTAAAAAGATATATTTTTTCATGCTTATGATATTTTAATGAGTTAAAGTTTAATTTGAATACCTCCGATAAATGTCCGGGGTTGTGGATACTGACCAAAGTCAACACCGGTAGTCAGAGAGGCGTCCAGACCCTGTCGCACACCAATTTCCGGATCATAGCCTGTGTATTTGGTGATTGTAAACAGGTTTTGTGATCCGAAGTAGATCCTCACATTTTGGATGTAATCTGTATTACCGAAAATGGATTTTGGAAGGGTATACCCAATGGTAAGGTTTTTCAACCTGAGATAATCGCCTTTCTCAATATATCGGTCAGACACTCTTGCATTCAATGCCGGGTCACCATTTCTGGCAATTGGCACATCAGTATTGTCACCTTCTTGTTGCCATCTTTCAAGCACAGCTGCTCCAGCATTAAAAAGTCGGGTCATGCCTTCCAGGTCGTAGATATTGGTATTGAATATTTCGTTGCCGGCTACTCCCTGAAAGAAGGCATTCATATCGAAACCCTTGTAATCAGCAGAAAGAGTGAAGCCATATGTAAGATCGGGGATATAGCTACCGATTCTTACACGGTCTTCCTCATTGATCTCACCGTCACCATTATTATCCTTGAAACGAATATCTCCCGGGATCGCCTGAGGCTGAGTTGCATGATTATTAATTTCAGTCTGATTTTGGAACAGACCATCAGTTTCATAGCCATAGAATGAGGCGATCGGAAATCCCTGCTGAGTGATTGTTAGAGGCAATCCTTCAAAGGCAGGACCGAAGATACTCTCATCAGGATTGTTCAATACGGTCACTTTATTTTTGACAGTTGAGAAATTTCCGTTGAATCCGAGCCTGAGGTCACCAATATTTTGGTTGTAGCCAAGAATAAATTCAAAACCTTTGTTTTCGACTGATCCCACATTGTCAACAGGGTCTTCATCAAATCCTTGTGATGGTGGAATAGGCACACTGATTATCATGTCCTCAGTTGTGTTGATGAAATAATCCGCAGCTAAAGTCAGACGTCCATCAAAGAATGCAGCATCAAAACCAATATTGGTCATTACAGTGGTTTCCCACCCTAATTCCACATTGGTTAATGCTCTCAAAGTATTCCCTGGTTGCAGACCCTGATCATTAAAGTCGATAAATACATTACCATAGATGGTAGGGATGTATTTATAATCTTCGATATTAAGATTCCCGGTTTCTCCATAGCTGCCACGGACCTTTAAGTCATCAATAAATGAAGCTCCGTCCATAAATGACTCTTCACTAACTCTCCATCCTGCAGAGAACGAAGGGAAAATACCTACCCTTACTTCGGGAGAGAATCGAGTGGATAAGTCTCTTCTGATTGAAGCACTAAGAAGGTATTTATCCTGGAAATCGTATGTCAAACGACCAATAAGTGACTGAATTTCAAAATAAGATCTGTTTCCACTTACCTGAGGCTCCAACGCTTGATCCAATGCGCGTACCTTATCCGTCACATCATTTGTTCCATTGGACCCAACATTGTCTGTCCTGTTGATCTGACGCTCATATACTGCAACCACGCCGAGCGTATGATCACCAAAAGTTTTGTCATAGTTCAGCTGATAGTTGCTGATATTACCTATGAAGGCATTCCTGTTTTCTGCAATAATTGCTCGGTCATTTCGCTGAAAACTTCCTGCATCATAAATAGGTGTGAAGTCCGAATTCCTGTTGTAGTTCATATCTATACCAAACATGGTCCTGAAATTAAGTCCGTCCAGGATTTTAATCTCAGCATAGATATTACCAAATGTCCGCAGGTTCTTCAGGTAAAGTTGCTTTAAAGTCGCATTCAATACCGGGTTTTCCGGATCAGTGCCATCCTGAGTATCAGGAGCTCTGAATCCTCCTGGTCTTGATGCATCAAATACCGGGATATATGGAGTCATCTTGATCATGTGCTCAATCTGTGACCTTCCTCCGGACAATCGATCATCACGTCTTGCCACGTTGGCGATTGTGAGTACTTCACCAATTTTGATTCGGTCGTTGATCTTATACTCTGAGTTGGCCCGGAATGAAATTCGCTCGAAATTTGATCCCAGCATTATCCCATCCTGCCAGAAATATCCTCCTCCAACGAGATAGGTAACGCTTTCATTACCACCACTCACGGTAATATTGTTATCACTAATCTGGCCTGATTTAAACATAGCATCCTGCCAGTCTGTATCTACTCCTGCAAAAGGTCCCAGATTCGAGTGTCGAGGAGGTAAGCTTTCACCTGCATTACCAAATAGGTCCGATGCATAATCCAGGTATTGTTCGGTGTTTAGCAGATCCAGCTGTTTCCAGGCTGATTGAACACCCATGTAGGAATCAATAGAAATCCGAGGTTTTCCGATCTGACCCTTTTTGGTGGTAATCAGGATCACACCATTTCCTCCACGTGAGCCATAAATAGCGGCAGTAGATGCATCTTTTAAGACCTCAATGGATTCAATATCATTGGGGTTTATGGAGTTGAGGTCCCCACCAGGCACGCCATCAATTACGATTAAAGGGTTATTATTGTTAATCGTTCCTATTCCCCGTATCCTGATCAGCGGCTCTTCGCCAGGCTCCCCGATATTGGTGATATTAACACCTGCTGCCTGGCCCTGAATAGCCTGGGCAGTATTTCCGACGATCTGCCGATCAATATCAGCGGATGATACCGATGCTACTGCCCCGGTTACTTTGGCCCGCTCCTGGGTTCCATAGCCGATTACTACAACTTCAGAAAGGGCCTTTACATCCAGTTCCAATCCAACATCTACCACGGACCTTCCATTCACAGGGATTTCCTGCGTCATATAACCCACAAAGTCAATAACCAAAATAGCTTCTTCACTGGAGACTGTAAGGGAATATGCTCCATCCACATTAGAGATCGTTCCGTTTGAGGTCCCTTTTTCAAGAATGGTGGCTCCGGGTAAGGGGCTGTTGTTCTCATCGTTTATGATCCCTGTGACGCTAACCTGAGTGCCCTCAAACTGCTCGGAAACCTTATTTTCAAAGAATCCGGATTTTCTGACAATAATGTTGTCATTCTTTCTGAGGAATTCCAGTCGTGTTTTTTGAGATACGTCTTTGAGGATATAAGCCAGCGATTTGTTTTGCTGGTCGATACTTAACTTCTCTTTATTGAGATCTTTCTTGTCATAGACAAACTCAAAACCAGTTTGCCTGCGGATCTCCTTGAATACTTTCTCAATCGAATTGTCATCGACTTCAATAGACAGGTAAATGTCCTCAATGCTGGCAGTGATCTGCCCATTGGCAACCTCAGCTGATGTCAGAGACAACATGATGAAATTTGCAATGAACATAAAAAGCGCTAACCTAGACATTTTTAACAATTGCCTTCGTAAATTTGATTTCATATTATTTCTATGTTTGGTAATTAATTATCAAGCAGGGTCTTGATCCACATCGACTGTCCAGGAAGAATGCGGATGCAAGGCCTTTTTTTTGTTAATACTTAGGGGTTCAGTTCATATATCTTTAGATTTTAGTTTAAGGATTTTATTCTCAAGTGTATATTCTATGTCGGAAGTGTACGTGATGGCATCCATCACATATTCCAGACTTTTGTTCTTAAATTTTCCGGTAAACTGGTGCTGGGTTGTTATACCGATATGTGAAACTTCTACACCATACCAGTTTTCAAGCTTTGTTTTGAGAGAATGAACAGATTCTTTGTTCAATACCAGGATACCATCTTTCCAGGCCAGATCTTTGTCATAATCCAATGGGCTTTTAGTGATAACCGATGTATTTCTGTCAACAGTAAGCTTTTGGTTGGGAGTTAAGATCTCTGAGACGGTATGGGAAGAGTCTTCTACCAAAACCTTTCCTGTCACCAAAACGATATTTAGGACATGGTCCTCTTTGTGGCTTTCAATATTAAATGATGTGCCAAGTANCTTTGTATAAAGACCTGTTCCGGTTTGTACATAGAAAGGCTTTGAAGGGTCTTCCTCAACATCCAGAAAGGCAGTCCCTTCGATCCAAACTTCCCGCTTATTTCCACAAAACTGAGAAGGGTATTTGATCTTACTGTTCGCTGCAAGCTTTACAATCGACCCGTCAGGAAGTTTGATGGTGGATGACCGGCCTTTCGGGTTTTCTTTTTCTATGATTTGGATACATGTATTTTCAATTTCCTTATTCTGATCAGGTTGATTGACAAGATAGAAAGTGAGCCCTATGGCTAAAACCAGAATGGCGGCAACTTTATACACCCACGAAAAATTACCGGCTGGTATATTTACGTTCGACCTTGAGCTTCTACTACCTTCCAGGATCTTACTGAAGATAATGTCTTTCTCCAGATCAGAAGCTTTCTGTCTATGTAGTTTTGGTGTGGTAGATAAAAGGATTTCCCTTGAAGCCAGTACAGGCTCTCTCAGTGAGGGGTGAAATTCAATCAAAGATTTCCAGTAGGAGTTTGAGGCTTCTGTTGGGAAAAGCACCCAGTTTTTAAAATCCTCGTCAGTCAAAAAGTCCTCTACCGTATAATCTTTATACTTCATCATTTCAGGGTTCTACTTATACAATGTAAGCCCTGGATAAAATGACATCGTTATTATTGAAAAAAAACTAAAATAATTTTCTTAGAGATCTTTTCGAACGGAGTCTCTCCGATGATTTTAAAGAGATTATGGCTTTATAAATGAGATTCCTGGAGGCTTTTACGGAGGCTAGCTTCATGATTCCAGTGAGCTCCTGATAGCTGAACCCTTCGAAGTAAAAATAATAGATCGCTTCCTTTTGACGTTTCGGAAGCTGATTGATCTCCTGCGCCAGCAATGTCCTGATCTCATAATCCAGCTGATTGTTTATCAGGATAGTTTCATGAGAAGCGACGAAGTCCAATTGAAATGATTGGGTGAATGACTTGAAGGTGAATCGCCTTAGCTTATTGATGAGATAGCCAAGCTTCCACTTCAGGCTCTTAAAGAGGTAGTACTTTATGTGATCTGTACTCGATAGATTTTGACCACTCTTGCGTAAGTCGATGAAAAGATCCTGGATACTGTCTTTAATCAGTTCCTTGTCTTTACAAAAAAGAAACCCATAGTTGAGGAGGTCGTCGTAGTAGGTGTCGTAAATATGTTTAAAAGATCCCTCGTGTCCCTTTTTGAACAGTTCCCAGAGTGTTGTGTCGTTCAGTGAGGACAAATCATTACCCGGGCTAATCGGCTCAATAGGATATGCCTTATCTTGAGAATGCTGCTGGTCAGTCGGTAAGCCCAAAATTTTATATTTTCATAAAAGAGAATATAAATATGCGACTGATATTTATAAATAGCAATTAACGAGGCTTAGTTTTTATGAATAATAAAATAGCAGATGGTGGGTAGGTTGTTTGTTGGTGAGAATGAAGTATTAAGGGGCTGTAAAAAAAATACCGGTCAAAATCTCATTCTGACCGGTATCTTAAAAAAGAAATGTTTTGTGCTTAGCAGTACTCGTTAAAAACATCAATCAGGTGATTGGCAATCAGCTGGGCTGGTCTGCCTTCTATGTGATGCCTTTCTACAAAGTGAGCCAACTCACCATCCTTAAATAATGCGATTGAAGGTGATGATGGTGGATAGGGAAGTGTATATTCTCTTACCTTTTCAGTAGCTTCTTTATCAAAACCAGCAAATACAGTAGCCAAATGATCAGGCTTTTTGTCGCTATTTTGAAGTGCCATGATCACGCCAGGTCTTGCCGCTCCGGCAGCACAACCACAAACAGAGTTGATCACAATCAGGGTAGTTCCCTTGTGATCTTTCAGGTGATTGTCGACGTCATCGGATGTTATGAATTCTTCGAACCCATGCTCAGTGAGTTCGCTTTTCATTGGTACAACTAATTCTTCAGGATACATTTTATTTCTATTACGTTTATTTCAAAATATCTTACATAAATCCTAATTCCAGCTTCGCTGTTTCGGACATCATTTCTGTAGTATAGGGAGGATCAAATGTGAGTTCTATCACCACATCATTTATTCCCTCTATTTCTCTGATTCGCATCTCGGCATCAGAAGGAATAGATTCTGCAGCAGGGCAGGAGGGAGATGTCAATGTCATGAGAACATGGACGTTATTTACCGGATAGATGTTGATTTCGTAGATCAATCCCAGCTCATAAATATCCACAGGAATTTCGGGATCATACACTTCCTTCAAAGCCCTGATGATCTCTTCCTTCAACTGTAGTTCGTCTTTGGCCTTTTTTTCGTCTTCCATTTAAGCTCCCGTTTTTGTTTTTGAACTCAAAGCAAGTGCATAAAGTTTCATTTGCTTGATCATTGCGGCAAAACCATTGGATCGTTGAGTCCCGATAAATCTGTTCATTCCAATCTTTTCAGGGAAATAAATGTCATGCTCCATGATTGTCTCGGGTGTTTCACCGTCTAAAACCCTGATCAACAAGCTGACAAGCCCTTTGGTAATAGCTGTATTGCTATCCGCATCAAATTTCACTTTGTCATTGTTCAGGTAGGCATGCATCCATACTTTGGATTGACAGCCTTTTACGATATAGTCTTCATTTCGGTACTTATCATCCAGTTCCGGCAACGATTCACCTAACTCCATGATGTAGTTGATGGTCATCTCCATGTCCCCGTCGAGGACTGAAAACTCTTCAATAATCTCTTCTTGCTTTGCTTCGATTGACATCAGTTACTTTTTGAACTTTTTGACAATATCCTTTAATGCTTCCGCAAAGATATCAAGTTCCTCAATGGTATTGTAAATAGCCATTGATGCCCTTACAGTTCCTTCAATTCTGAGCCAGTCCATCAATGGTTGGGTGCAATGGTGTCCTGTCCTCACAGCAATACCTTTAGCGTCGAGCCACATGCCAATGTCAAAAGGATGAACCCCATCTATATTAAATGAAAAGACACTGGCCTTCTCACTGGCTTGTCCGTAAGGGGTCATCCCCGGGATATCCAGCAGTACTTTGTTGGCATGGTTCAAAAGCAGCTCCTCATGATCATGGATGAAAGTGTATCCAATAGATTGGATAAATTCAATTGCAGCTTTGAGGGCAACAACATCTGCAATGTTTGGAGTTCCTGCTTCGAACTTATAGGGGATGTCATTGTAGGTGGTCTTTTCAAAGGTCACCTCTTTGATCATCTCACCACCGCCCTGGTAGGGGTCCATCGACTCCAATAACCTTCTTTTGCCATACAGTGCTCCAACCCCAGTCGGGCCGTACATCTTATGTGCCGAAAAGGCCAGGAAATCACAGTCGATATCCTGTACATCTAGTGGATGATGGGGTGCTGCCTGCGCGGCGTCAATAAGCGTTACTGCACCTGCGTCATGAGCCAATGAAATGATTTCTTTCACCGGGTTGATTGTGCCCAGCGAATTGGAGATGTAATTGACAGCTAAAATCTTTGTTTTTTCTGAGAGAAGCTTTCGATACTCCTCCAACAGGAGCTCTCCCTTTTCATTGATGGGAATTATCTTAACGACAGCACCTGTCTGATCGGCAAGGATCTGCCACGGCACAATATTGGAATGATGCTCCAACTGCGAAATGATGATCTCATCTCCGTCTTTCAGGAACTTCCGACCATAAGCCTGGGCCACCAGGTTGATTCCCTCGGTAGTACCTTTTGTGAATATGATCTCCTCTGTCTCGTTGGCATTTACAAATTTCCCAACAGACTTTCTGGTATCCTCATAAGCGCTCGTTGCTCGTTCTGCCAGGGTGTGAATCCCCCGGTGAATATTCGCATTGTCATATTCATAATAGTGGGAGAGGGCATCGAGAACAGCTTTTGGTTTTTGCGCAGTAGCAGCGTTGTCAAAATAGATCAAAGGTTTCCCATTCACCTCCTGGTGCAATACCGGAAATTCCTTTCTTATCTGTTCAACTGATGTAGATACCGCGGTGCTCAAACGCCTAACTTGTTTAAGATCAAATTTTCAACTTCTTCCCGGATGAGATCATCCTGGACTTCCTGAACAGTCTCAGCAGCAAAAGCGTTCAACATCAAAGCCTTTGTATTTGTTTTGGAAATCCCCCTTGATCTCAGGTAGAAGATGGCTTCTTCATCCAATTGCCCGGTTGTACAGCCATGTGAGCATTTTACATCATCCGCCCAGATCTCAAGCTGAGGTTTGGTATTAACCTTAGCATCATCAGAAAGGATGATGTTGTTGTTAGACTGGAAGGCATTGGTCTTCTGAGCTTGTGGACGCACATAGATTTTACCATTAAAAACGGCATGCGCTTTTTCGTCTACAATGCCCTTGTACAATTCATTGCTAAATGAGTTGGGCTCTGTATGATCTACACTTGTGTAGTTATCTACATGTGAAGTTTGGTTCAGGTGATACAAACCATGCATGTGTGTTTCACAGTTCTCTCCATCCAAAGAAAGATAGAGATTGTTACGGGTCAGCGCCGTCTTAAAGGAGAAGGTATTGGTATATATCCTGCTGTCTCGTTCCTGAATGCCATAAAAACCTTCGATGGCATAATCAGCCATGGTCTGGTTCTGCAACTTGGTCCATCTCAGCTCGCCGTTTGACTTGACATCCGCTTCCACAATGCTATTGGTCAGGTGATTAGCTTCACCATTTCTGAAAGTCTTTTCGTATACTCTTAACCTGCTACCGGTCTCCACAAGAGTCAGTACTCGTGGTGTTGAAATCGCAGATGAAGCAGCATCATTGAAGTGATAGATGTATGTGGGTAGATTGTCCTTGTTTTTCAATGAATGTAAAAACAACCCCTGACTGAAAGTTGCCAGATTCAGTAAAGCAAAAGCATCTTGCTTATCTTTTGTCAAAGCACCCAGGTACTTCTTTAGATCCGCAACATTCTCGTAAGATCGGTTGTCGATGGTCTCGATTACAAGATCAGAAGATGGGCTTTTTATCACAGAAAATTCCTGGTTGTAAAGACCATTGATAAATACAAGGTGATTAGCTTCACTATTGGCATAGAACTTCTGCTGGCAGGCTTCTTTTGTCCAGCTGGTAACTGGCACAGAAAGCTCTGCAAAATCAAAATTCTTTTCAATTACCCTTTTAATAGGGGTATACTTATATGCTTCCTGCTTTTTGGCTGGGAAACCTAATTTCAGAAAAGATTCTCTGGCAGCTGATCTCAATCCATTGAGTGGATCAGTTTCCAGCAACCGGGAATAATGATTGATTAAAAACTCTTCAGTATTTCTGTCTACTACTTCCATATTTAGNCTGCTGCAGTTTCTTCTTTGATCCAGTCGTAACCTTTGTCCTCCAGTTCGAGAGCCAGGGCTTTAGTGCCCGACTTCACAATTTTGCCATTGAGTAGTACATGAACGAAGTCAGGAACAATGTAATTCAATAGTCTTTGGTAGTGCGTCACCACAATGGTGGCTGTTTCTTTGGATTTTAGCGCATTTACACCATCTGCCACGATCTTCAATGCATCAATATCAAGACCTGAATCAGTCTCATCAAGGATAGATAATGTTGGCTCTAGCATGGCCATCTGGAAGATCTCGTTTCTTTTCTTTTCACCTCCGGAGAACCCTTCGTTGAGTGACCTGGAAAGCAAAGACTGGTCAATGTCCACAAGCTTCATCTTTTCCTTCATCAGCTTGAGGAACGAAACCGCATCCATTGGCTTTTCACCTCTTGATTCCCTCACCTGGTTAACTGCCGTTTTGAGGAAATTGGTGGTTGTCACTCCCGGGATTTCAACCGGATACTGGAAGGCAAGGAAAACACCCTCTCTGGCTCTTTCTTCAGGGTCCAGCTCTAGCAAATCGATCCCTTTGTAAGTCACCGATCCTCCTGTCACCTCAAACTCTTCTCTTCCTGCCAATACAGAGGCTAAAGTGCTCTTACCTGATCCATTAGGACCCATGATGGCATGAACTTCACCCGGATTGATGGTCAGGTCTATTCCTTTTAATATCTCTTTGCCTTCTACAGAGGCATGTAAGTTTTTTATCTCTAACATGATTTAGAAATGCTCTATTCGTACTATTAAAATAATCTTTTTTTATCCGACACTACCTTCCAGTGTCAGTGCCAACAGTTTTTGGGCTTCCACGGCAAACTCCATGGGTAATTTGTTCATTACTTCCTTTGCAAAACCATTGACAATGAGTGCCACGGCACTTTCTTCATCAATTCCTCTTTGCTGGCAATAAAAAATCTGATCTTCACCAATTTTGGATGTAGTGGCTTCGTGCTCTACCTGTGCAGAATTGTTCTCCACATCAATGTATGGGAATGTATGTGCCCCACATTTGTCTCCCATCAGGAGGGAGTCACACTGAGAGAAGTTTCTTGCATTTTCAGCACGTTTCAGGATGTGTACCTGACCACGATAGCTGTTTTGGGATTTACCGGCAGAAATACCTTTAGAAACAATCCTTGATTTGGTGTTTTTGCCAATGTGGATCATCTTGGTACCAGTGTCTGCCTGCTGGTAATTGTTGGTCACAGCCACAGAGTAGAACTCGCCTGAGCTGTTATCTCCTTTCAGGATACAGCTTGGATATTTCCAGGTGACAGCAGAGCCTGTTTCTACCTGTGTCCAGCTGATCTTGGAGTTTTCGCCGTCACAGATCCCTCGCTTGGTCACAAAGTTGTAGATACCACCTTTGCCATTTTTATCACCAGGGTACCAGTTCTGAACAGTAGAATATTTTACCTCAGCATCTTTAGCTGCAAAGATCTCCACCACCGCGGCATGCAGCTGGTTTTCGTCTCTTTGAGGTGCTGTACAGCCTTCAAGGTAGCTCACATAGGAAGAATCTTCGGCTACAATGAGTGTTCTTTCAAACTGGCCCGTGTTGGCTGCATTAATTCTAAAGTAGGTAGAAAGCTCCATCGGACATCTCACACCTTTTGGGATGTAGCAGAATGAACCGTCAGAGAACACTGCAGAATTGAGAGCAGCGAAGTAGTTGTCGTTGTAAGGAACGACAGACCCTAAATATTTCTTTACCAGCTCAGGATGCTCCTGCACTGCTTCGCTGAAGCTGCAGAAGATAATACCCAGCTCGGAAAGGGTTTCCTTGAAGGTGGTAGCGACGGAGACAGAGTCAATCACCGCATCTACAGCTACACCTGTTAATCTTTTTTGCTCCTGAAGGGAAATACCCAATCGCTCAAAAGTCTTGAGTAATTCAGGATCTACTTCATCAAGATTTTTAGGCTTTTTCTTTTGCTTTGGTGCACTGTAATATCTGATGCCCTGGTAGTCGATAGCCGGATATTTTACGTTTGGCCATGTGGGCTCAGTCATCTCAGTCCACCTTTTGTAGGCTTTGAGTCTCCATTCAAGCAACCATTCAGGTTCTTCCTTTTTGGCGGAGATGAACCTGATAATATCCTCGTTGATCCCGAGGGGTGCTTCATCAGCTTCAAAATCTACAGACCACCCATGCTCATATTCCTTGGAGGTGAATTCCTCTAATATTTGATCGTCTTTACTCATTCAGATTGTGCTTCTTCTTTGGTAACCCGATTGTACCTAATAAGTTCACGCAAAGTTACACTTATTTAAACTTAATCTAAATAAGAATTCAATAAACAAGCAATTGATTCCCGAGGCTAGTGAAAAAAGCGTCATGATAATGACTATAGAATGGTTTTAGATCCCTATCGGTTCGTTTTTACTTATGGATTAACCAAAGCCAGCAATGCAACAGTGAACGAGCAATCAGGGGTTTCTCTGATAATCGTCTTCTTATGTAATCCCCCTTTCCCATAGATACAGGAACTTTGGAAAAAGCCGTTCATAAAGGGGGACATAAGCCTGCCTGCCGAATTCTAAGATTAAAACAAGATTTTAGGATATAATTTTTCAAAGATGTTGGTAAAGTGGCACAAAAGAAGATCCACGATTAACAACGGCAAATACCCGACTCAAAAGCTTATTCTTGATAGCATTAAGGACAACCATT
>JAHCMM010000241.1 GCA_019192515.1 Cyclobacteriaceae bacterium SS2 | reverse complement strand
CAGCTCATCGTCAGTACTTCTCAATACATGGACACTGTCTACATAAATAGCTTTTTTCGATCCTCGGTATAGATAAATATCGGAGCCTGAATCTCTGGTGGATATCGAGTCGATACTGGCAAACAGATAGCCTTCAATGATCAGTTCATTCACGTTTCTTCTGGCTATTTGCTCCGGTGATTGGTCAGAAGACTGGATATGCACACTTTCCTTGCCATCGATATAGATGGTAGCCTGACCCGTCACGGTCAAATGAATTCCTAAGAAACTGATGATCAGAAGAAGCTTTTGCATGTCTTGCTGTGATACCTTTGCAATTTAAGACTGAATCATTGAGCGGCATTTATCTCCACATACCATTCTGCAGGCAAGCTTGTCATTATTGTGATTTTCATTTTAGCACCAATCTTAAAAATGTGGATCAGCTGGTGGATGCCATCTGTAGAGAAATCTCCCTGAGAAAGGATTATACTGGCGATAGTAAAATAGAAACGATCTATTTTGGAGGTGGCACTCCTTCTATTCTGAATGAGGCTCAATTGACTAAACTTTTCTCCGGGATTCACAAACATTTTCAGGTAGCGGAAAGAGCTGAAATCACCCTGGAAGTAAACCCTGAGGATGTAAACTCAGAAGCAATAAAGATGTGGAAATCGCTTGGTGTCAACCGAGTGAGTTTAGGAATTCAAACATTTGATGAACAAAAGCTGAATTACATCAATAGGTGTCACTCTTCTGATCAGGCTCTTCGAGCGATGGAGCAGATTGCTTCAGGTTTTGATAACTACAGCGCTGACCTGATCTATGCCATTCCCCCGGCTAGTGACCAAAGCTGGTTGCAGGACATTCAAAGATTATTGTCTTTCGATCCTCCACATATATCCGTGTATGGATTGACCATCGAGGAGGAAACAGTTTTTGGAAAGTGGGCTAGCCAGGGGAAATTAAATGAAGTATCTGAATCAGATAATGCCCATGAGTACAAGATGGCTATTGATCAGCTGGAATCTGCAGGCTATCTGCATTATGAGATCTCCAACTTCTGTAAGCCAGGAAATTTTTCCAGACACAATACGTCCTACTGGAAAGGAGCAAAATATCTGGGTGTAGGGCCGGGAGCTCATTCCTATGACGGTGATTCCCGCAGCTGGAATGTAAGGAATAACCCCAGATACATCCGATCGCTGGAGGAAGGAAGCATTGCTCTCACCATGGAAATCCTGAGCCTGGCTAACAGGCAAAACGAGTATGTGATGACACGGCTACGAAATATCTGGGGGATAGATCTCGCAGAATTTCAAAACATGTTCAAAGTCAATTTTCTAGAGCTCAATAAGACTTTTTCAGATCAGCTGTTTACAAAAAAACTGGCTCTCGTGAGAGAGGATCACTTTCACCTAACGAAGGAAGGGTGGTTTTTAGCAGATGAAATCTCTGAAAGGCTGATGGTCGACGCTTGATCCTGGTTAAACTTTTTTGATAAAAAATCTGCTCAACCTGTTTACTTTCAGTTAGTTATTTACCAAATTACCTGTTGTAAATCTTTAGAAAAACCACTTGGAACCCAATATTAAAAAGGCGATCATGCTCCTGAAATCCCTGATCTTTCATTATCACGGATTGGATGATGAGGAGAAGACATTATTGGAAAAGTCTGCCAAAAAGCTGGATGCCTATGATGAGATGCTTTGGGCTAATAAGTTTATTGCGGAGGATTATATGTCGGCTTTTGAGCGCTCCCGGGAATTCTTCAAGAAGACCATTCCGGAGATGGTAGTTCATGATCGGCTGAAGCAGCTTCAATCTGTGTGGGAGGACTGTCACCGCAAGGGCTACGTCACCGAATCCGAAACCACCGCCATGCTGATCCTGGCAAAAGACTGGGAGATCGAGTCTGAGTTTTTCGAAATCGTGAAGAGTTGAGGTTTTGTTAGGATAGAAACACTTAAGCTACCTTAAAAAGGAATTAAAGTCTTTACCAATATGAAAACCTTCAACTAATCTGATTTCATCGTCTTCATTACCTGTACGTTTTACTATTTTAATATAGGTACTATTATCCATGACAACTACTTCAAATTGACAGTGGCTTGCCTCATTAATGAATAAAGTGTAGTATGGTCCTAATATTTTCACTTTTTCGACAACAACATAATAGTTGATACCGACAGGTTTTTCAAAATCAATCTTTTCAACAGATTTAACAATGTTTTCTCTAAATGTCGCTTTTTCAATCAATTTCAATTGACCTTTCTCGTCAAGTTGATAGAATTTGATATAAGCTTTATGCCGTACGGTACCTGTTTGGATTGTGTTATCAAAATGTGCAACGACAATTCCGGAAGTTTCCTCAGGTTGGATACTAATCAGGAGTGTAACTAGTGAAATCAGAAATAACATGGGCTAAATGTTATTGTATCCAATTTAAGAAAAATAACTTGGAATCTATCTTTTACTGAAGTTCGGTTTCAGTGATAACTGCATAAACTCAGCCAATTAATCTCACTTTGAGATCAATATTTATTTCTATTTCAATTAGTTAAAGACTCATCATCTCTTTAAACCTCGCTGCTTGCCGTCGGCTGACTTCAATCTTTTCGCCGCCTTTGAGTTGGACAAGCAGGCCACCATTGAACCACGTATCAATCTTGTCTACCCAGCCCAGGTTAATGATGTGCTTTCGGCTGGCGCGGAAAAATGTCTTGCTGTCCAGGCGTTCATCCAGCGCATTGAGGGACTTGTGGATCATCGGTTTGTTTTCCCTAAAATAGACTTTGATATAGTTGCCGTCAGATTCGAACAACCGCACTTCTGAGAGTTTGACGAACCAACATTTTTCACCGTCCTTCACAAATACCTGGTCATTTTCTCCCAGCCCCGAGCCTTTTGTCGGTCTTTCTTCCTCGAAGCGCAATTTATTGATGGCCTCACCAAGCCTTTCTTTCTGAATGGGTTTGAGCAGGTAGTCCAAAGCATTAAACTCAAAAGCTTTAATGGCAAACTCGTCGTATGCGGTAGTGAATATCACCTTTGGGGACTTGTCCAGATCTTCGAGGAGATCGAATCCGCTTTTACCCGGCATCTGGATATCCAGGAAGATCAGGTCCGGATCAATTTTGGTGATCTTTTCCAATGCATCTTCGGCATCAGTGGCTTCCCCCACTACCTGGATGTCTTTATAGCCTTCCAACAAACTCATAAGCTCTTTACGGGCCAGACGTTCGTCATCAACAATTAATGCTTTCATTTTAGTTTATATTTTACCTGTCAGTTGCTTCACACGACTTAGCTCGTACAATCTACAAAGTCTTTGGAATAACTATTTCAGTTAGCACTGTATTTTTATCTTCATTCCTGATGTCAAAACTGGACTGATTGCCATAGATCAGCTCCAACCGCTTCCGGGTATTGATCAAGCCATATCCTTCCCGCACTTTATTCTTTCCGTTCTCAAATTGCCCGGCATTTCTGATCTGTATCACCAAAGATTCATTGTT
>JAHCMM010000025.1 GCA_019192515.1 Cyclobacteriaceae bacterium SS2 | reverse complement strand
GTTCCGGCAGCACCATCTTTAATGACCACTGTGGCTCCAGGCAAACCCTCACCACTTTCGTCAGTTACTCTGCCAGTAATGTCGATATCTTCTGTAATGATGACATCGATTTGACTTGAATTCAAGTCATCGTGCTTCGATACAGTGATGTTGTCATTGATCTGTCTGAACCGAACACCAGACACCCGAGATATTTCAATCAAAATATCTGATACTGCCAACTCTCCACCTCTAAAATCAACTTTTTGACTCAACTCAGAACGAAGGTCATTTTTATCAAATGCGAAACGGAAGCTTGATCTTTTTTCAATCAATTGAAACAATTCCTTCACATCATATTCACCTGCTCCCAGGGAAAAATGCACCTCTCTGACGCTACTGCTTTTCTGTGCCGCCCCTGTGTTGGCAAGGACTAAATTGAAAAAAAGTGCGTGAAGAATAAGTACATACATCGCATATCTCGAAAGCATAATTAATGTAGGTATAAGTTTTAATTTCATACTTTTGTAATGAATAGGTTAAACAAGTTTTAACTAGTCCGGGAGCGACATTCCCCAATGGTACACCCGGAAAGATTCAGAGCCGGAAACCTTGTTTCCGGCTTTTTTTCATGGACTATGGATGTTCATATTATTTTTCATTGAAGATTAATTTCACCGATTTATCGTCTATCTGATAATCAAAGCCTTTGGCATAGCTCATGGATCGTAGCACATTCTCTAAAGTCTCATTATGAAACTCGGACGTAAAACTCCAGTCACCAACCCCAGATGAGCCTTCAATCAGGAATTCTTTTCCGTACCATCTTTCAAGCTTGTGGATGACTTCACTTAATGAGGCACCTTCAAAATGAAGAATACCAATTCTCCAACCGAGTATCACCTCCTGATTGAAGGTTGTTTTGGACTTCCTTCCCTGTTCATTCACACTCAGGGATTCTCCAGGTTTCAAAATTACCCCGTCCGGCTCCTGTTCATCTGTCCCCAAAACACTAACAATTCCCTCAGCGAGAGAAACATGATGAGATAGATCTTCAGGATATGCTTTTACATTAAATTGTGTGCCGATTGCCTCGATTGAGCAATTAGAAGTCTTTACAATAAAAGGCCGGTCTTTGTCCTTGGCAACATCAAAAAAGGCCTCCCCAACCAGATTGACAATCCGCTTATTAGTTTCAATATTTACAACATAGGTTACTCTACTCTCCGAATTCAACCACACTACCGTCCCATCCGGCAGAAATACCTGAGACTTTCTGCCAGCAGGGTTTTCCTTGAGAATAATTTCAGACTTTGTGACTACCTGCTTATCAAAAGTGGTATCACTGTTATAGTAATAAATAAACAAGAAACCTGCTAACAGCAGAACAGCAGCTACTTTGAGATACTTTCTGGTATATCCTAAAATATTTCTCCTTTTAAATGCTGTGCTTCCCCGATCTGAATATCGACCAGCCAGCACATTTTCTAAAACCCGATTATATCGCTCATCACCGGATTTAGAATCCTGAAATTCAATCTTAAGAAGAAGTTCCTTAGCAAGTCGTAATTCATGGACATCACCAGGATTGTTTTTCATCCATGTTTGCCAATAAAGGTCTGATTCAGGGTTAGGGTCCAAGACCCATTGCCTAAAATCCAAATCCATCAAAAACTCTTCTACTGAATGATAATTTTTATTCACGTTCTATGAAAATGGTCTTCGTTTCAATTCATAGAGGCGATTGAAATTAAAAGGGCATCACGAAAACTGATATTTTTTTTCTTTCCTGAAAAGAATGAGAAAAGGATACAGAAAAACGAACTGTGAACTTCAGATCAGAAATGCCTGAACAATAGATAGCATCACGAATAGTATGCTTGATTTAATAGTCTTTATTGCTCTGTAGATTAAGTTTCTAGTAGAACGTATGTTGCTAAAATTCATAAGGTCCTTTATTTCATAATAGCTCATTCCCTCATGATAGAGATAATAGATTGCTTCTCTTTGTCTTTCTGTCAAAAGCTTCAATCCATTCTCCAGTTTCTTTTTTTGTTCTTCTTTGATTTGGCTCTCGATGAGTAGCTGTTCCATGGATATGCCTACTTCAAAAGGCTGAAACGCACCATTTTCAATTGGCTCTATTCTACTATCAAACTTACTTTTATACAGCAATATTCTCCTTCTCAGACAAGTGAAAAGATAGCTTTTGATGGAATTTCTGATGACAGTATTCCCTCTCTTCTCTCTCAATTCAATGAACATGTCTTGAATAGCATCCTCAACCAATGCTTCGCTGTTAGAAAATTGTGACCCAAAGGAAAAAAGGGCATCAAAATATCGTCTGTATATATGAATAAATGCACTTTCATGCCCTTCCTGAAACAATTCCCAAATCCTGGAATCATCGAAAGAATCAAGCTTATACCTACTACTTTCGGGAGATGCAGCTTCAATAAAGTACCTTCCATTGTCCTCACTTAGTCTGACGGAACTTTCACCGCTCATATCCTTGTCATAGTAGAAATAATACCCTGATTGGTATCTGATTTATTTGCCGTTTCAATACTTTGGATCAAAACACACATATTAAATAATAACCTTTTGAAAGATAAATATAATAATTTAAAAACAAATAATTCATATACAGATAATTAATACACCAAATTATTTAATTTCACAGGGTTTCGTAAGTATATGAAGGTTAAAATAATCATTAAAGCCAGTGAGTTGAGAAATCATGGGAAATAACATTCATTTCTCCGGCAACAACTACCTCGGTCTGGCCAACAACCAGGAGATCGTCGAAAAGGTGGCTGGGGAGCTACGCCTGTATGGTAACAGTTTTTCGGCTTCAAGGAAAACGACCGGCACCCACGAAATACACCTTCAATTGGAGCACCTGCTCTCGGCATTCAAGCAAAGTGAACAAAGTATGGTGTTTGCTACCGGGTACCTGGGCAACAGCCTGCTGGTCCGGGCACTCCGAAAAGAAAATACCCTTGTACTTGCGGATGCACAGTCGCACCCCAGTATCATCGATAGCATACCGAAGAACGAGATTGAGGCGGAGCTTTATGCCCACCGTGATCCCGGGCATCTGGAAGAACTCCTGAAAAAGTACCCTTCGAAAGATCTGCTCATCATGACCGATGGGGTGTTTGCGCTGACGGGAGAGATTGCGCCATTAGATGAGCTGCATGAACTGGTGATAAAGTATGGAGCGGCACTCATAGTGGATGACGCTCATGCAACCGGCATACTTGGGGAAAACGGACGCGGCACACCCGAGCATTTCAACCTGCATGGTTCCCAGCATATCTATCAGTCTGAAACCATGAGCAAGGCCCTCGGCTCCTATGGAGGTTTTATTGCTTCGGAAGCCAAACTGATTGAAAGGATCCAGGCCGAATCCAGCTTTTATGTAGCCTCNACTGCTTTACCTCCTGCCATCGTGTTGGCGAGTCTATTTTCCCTGCAACACCTCATTCAACACCCCGAGCTTAGGGTTCAGTTATTGGAAAATGCCCGTAAAATCAGGGAAAGAGTGTCTTCCCTTGGATTTGAAACAACATCAGATCTGACGCCCATCATACCTCTATTCTTCAAGGAGGTGAAGGAAGCTGAACAGCTTTCCCAATACCTGAAGGAAGCTGGTTTTGTGGTACCCGCCATCAAATACCCAATCCAACTGGAGAAGTCGATCGTTCGGATAACCGCCAACGCATTGCATACCGCAGATGAAATTGAGCAACTACTATTCACTTTAAAGAAATGGACGAATGAGCACCCAGCCCACTAGGATCATCGACATCGAGATCATTCCTTTGGACATCCCCCTGAAGACGCCGTTTACCATCGCCATTGGGAAAAAGGAAAGCATTCAAAATGTATTGATCAAAATCAGGTTGGCCAATGGTGTGGAAGGATTGGGTGAGGCTGCCCCCCTGGAGCCCATTAACGGGGAAAACCAGGCTACGGTGCTGGCTACACTGCACAGTTGTAAAGACTTTTTGTTGGGGAAAGATGTGGAGGAGTATAAGCTGATCGCCAACCAGATAAAAGGCGTCTTTCATGTGCAGGCTGCTGCACGGTGTGCCATCGAAATGGCGTTGCTGGATGCCTATACCCAAACGCTTGGTTTGCCGCTCTACCGTTTTCTCGGTGGGGTCCAGGACTCGATAGAAACAGATTACACCATTGACATTCTCCCGGCTGATCAGGCAAAAAATCTCGCTGCTTCACTCACTCGACGAGGCTACAACACCATCAAGACCAAAGTGGGCAAGCACATGGATGAAGACATCGACCGACTCCTGGCCATCCAGGATGGTGCACCCGGCTGTGACCTCATGATCGATGCCAATCAGGGGTTTTCGGTTGAGCAGGCCCTGACCTTTCTCGATAAACTCGCTGATCATAAAATCACTCCGGTCCTTTTTGAGCAGCCGGTGATCAAACATGATATGGACGGGATGCGGTTTATCAGGGAAAACACCTCCATCCCGGTAGCTGCTGACGAAACCGTCTTCACTGCTGCTGACGCCATGGCCGTTGTGAAGTCAGGCTGTGCAGACATCATCAACATCAAACTCATGAAGTCCGGACTGATCGAAGCGCTGGATATAGCAGCAATCGCCAGGCGAGCAAACCTCGGACTGATGATTGGCTGCATGCTGGAAACCACGCTGGGGCTGGGATGTGCGGCGCATGTTGCAGCAGGGCTGGGTGGCTTTCAGTTTGTGGACCTGGACCCTCATCTGGACCCGGCAGACAACCCGTTTACCGGAGGTCCTGATTTCAGGGAGCCTCAATACTTATTATCAGCTGATGTACCTGGCATTGGCATAACACTCAAAACTTAATCAATCATGAAATTAACGATCATATCCCTTTTCACTCACCTGCTGTTTTGTGGCACACTCATGGCACAATACATCACGACATACCCGAACATACCGCGGGTAGATGTACACACCCATATCGGTGAAAATGACACGGCAATTGCCAACTATCTGAAACTACATGACGAACTGGTTAATGAAAGTCAGGTAGACATGGCTATATGGGTCAACCTGGGCAACTCCCGTAACAGTCTCGTAGACATTAAGCTGGTAAACAAACTGAGTGGGGGCAGGATGGTCTGCGGGATCGCCGATTACCGGGCTCATGATGGGTTGGCATATACTCCGGAGGAGATAGCCCAATATCAACGACAGGGCTATGTAGGCTACAAGATCTGGTCCGGACCCTGGTACAGGGGCCTGGATAAGATGGAGGATGGGTATCCGTACATTGACAATCCAGCCCATACGTCCACCTTCAGCAAGATGGAAGCCATTGGTTTCCCCGGGGCTTCTGTCCATATAGCGGACCCCAATGGGCCCTGGAACCAAAGAAGCCCCTGGTTGGCAGACCCGATAGAATACTGGAAAGAGATCAATGCCTGGCATAAGGTACTGGAGCGGCACCCCAATCTGACGGTCGTGGCTGCACACGGAAACTGGCTGCTTTGTCAGGATGCCCAGATTGACTACCTGAGGTACATGCTCACCGTGTTTCCAAACCTTCATATCGACCTGGCAGCCACATTTCAATATTTCAACCTGGTAAGCTATGGCAACCTAAGGTCATTTATCATCGAGTGGGCTGACAGGATCCTGTATGCCACTGACAATGGAGCCTGGAAAGATCCTGAAGAAACAGAAAAAAGAAAGAAACAATACCTGAATACGTTCGAGATCCTGGAAACAGATCACCTGGTAAAGGGCAGCTTCTTTAGCAGTCAGCCTATTCAGGGCCTGAACCTGCCTGAAGACGTCCTGGAAAAGATCTATTATAAAAATGCTGCCCGGGTCTACCCGAAGGTGAAGGAGCAACTTGAGAAGCTGGGGTATCCATAAATAAGTTCCGAATCTTCTGCTGTCTTTGATGGGGATTTATCTAGCGACAGTCATTGGTGTTTTCACCAACGAAAATCTGCATGTTACTGAAACCACCTACATGGGCAACAAATAGCCTTTCACATGGCAACAGTGATACCCATAAATATGTAAGGCTTCATAGGGACTTATGTAAGGCCTTACAGGAGCCTGCGTAAGGCCTTATAGAGGCTTGCGTAAGGCTTTATAGGACATCGCGTAAAGCCTTGTAGAACGTCGCGTAAGGCTTTGTAGGTAGAGACAGAAGGCTATGTACCGGAAATCGAGGTCTTTTCCGGCCTTTTTGATCTACGTTGGTGTCCTCATCTTTAGCCTTCTTTGGTGTTTTCTTTGCTCTTCGACATGTTCCGAAGGGCATGTCGAAGGATAGATGAAGGGAATCTCCTGATTCCCTCAATAAATTGGAAGACCGAAAGGTCTATCCGTCAGGGATTTGGGAATCCTGCTATCTGGGGTCCGGCATGCTCTGTGGAATTTGGTGAACATTTGGGTAAGGAAAGATGTCGTATTCTAAGATTGAATATCCGGAGAAATATTACGTAACATTTCATCATACTTTTCCCAATCAGTATCAGTCATGGAATCAATGAATTTATCATTAAAATTTTCAAGTTCTTCAAAAGTATCTCTAACAAATTTCAAATCACTTTCCATATGCTCTTGATCAAATTTTACGAAAATGTGGCGGACTCCATCTTTACCTGACTTTGTTTTTACTTTGACGTATTTCTTCTTAGAAATAATAGTAAAATCTGCATGTGCATATCTATTTCTCCTTATCCCAGATTCGATTAGCTTAATTTCAATCTTATCCAAATCCGCTTTTAGATGTGATATATTTTCCAAGCTCCTTACATAGTGATTGTAAATTTTAACCAGCAAATTTTGTTTTCTTTGATAGGTCATATCGCTAAGAAAAAAATTAACTACTTCATCTCTCCCTTCAGTTTGACTAAGTAATTGTTCAAGATAATAATGGATTGAGGCTTCTAGAGAATTGAATTCTATTATTATCCAACCTGTATAGTTAGCTATTTGATCAAGGACGATTTCCTCTTTTTCTCCCTTATATAATCATCTAGATCACTATCAAAATATCTAAATCGCGTAACTTTTTCTCGTCCTGACATAGAATATCAATTGATATTAAAATATCCATTACCACGTTCATCTGGTTCTTTAAGTTTCCATTTGGTTTCACAATTAGAGCATTCGTAAATTGTAAACTCACCATCTTTATCAGGTATTCCGTCATGTACAGTTATAACATGCTTCATATCTCCTTTCCCTAATTTTTTAGTTAATTCAAGGTCAAATTCAAGCCAGGTTCTTTGATTAATAAATCGGTTAATTTCAGCATGAAAGCAGGTCTGACATCCCAAATTTCCAAACTCATACCAGTAGTTTTGAAACTCGACTTCTGTAAGTTCCGAAATGCTAAATAGATTTTTAAGATCTGATAATTTTAAGTTGTTATCACTCCAATATCCATAGTTATCATTCCATGGCATGATCATTAAAGGCTTGCCACTCGAACCAAGACCTACTTCTCTTATAGGTATTCCCTCTTTATTAATTTCCAAAAGCCAGAAAGTTACCTTGTCAATTAAGTTATCAAAGTCAGGATTAGCACGAGGAATGACATGAGGTAAATACTCCTCACAAAAGTGTTCAAACCAAATTCTAAGTTTACTAGGTTGTTCCTTTTGAGCCTCTGAGTTAGGCGATTCGAATTTTATATACGTGAAGCTCATATTTACCGCTGACATCCAATTATGTTGTACAAGCCAACATATCTACCTTGTATCGGGATAAATCTAAGTCATTTCCATCAAACAGGTGTACATAAAGGTTAAGTCAGAAAGGTTTATCTGTCAGGGATTAGAAATCCTTTTTTATCTGGGATCCGACATGCCCTGTGGAACATATCGAACAGCTAATGCCACAATGGATTCCTTAGAATATTTATATAGAAGTTCTTCACCAGGATGGATAGCAATCCATTAAACAACCATCGTATTACCTTCTATCCATTAACCCGGAGGAGCATCATATGCCTCTTCAAAACACAAAATGCCCTCTATTAATTGTATTATTCTAATAAAACGATCCTATCATCTATCCAGAGTGCTCCCGGAGTGCTCCCAGTGTGTGTCCAGTCTTCTCCCATACCCCTCCAGCAAGGCATTAATTGTACTTAAATAATATTGGAATCCCAGCCTAACAGGAGCTTTCCACAGGAGCTTCTCTCAGTTAGTCCTATATTAGTTTTGTTATATTTCTTATTCTATCCTTAGCCTTCGTTGGTGTTTTCACCAACGAATTGGCTATAGATGTATGTTGGTGAAAACACAGTGAAAACACCAACATGGGCAAGAAAGCATGTCCACCAGGCAGTTTCCGTCTGGTGGGGACACCAGCCGGGGAATACGAAAAAGGGGTTAGTCCCAACTCTGTTAGAAATCTATGCTCCTACTACTCCAACCACTCTCCGGGCTTATCCACCTTTTGGATGGCATCAGAATTACCCAGGGTTTCATAGAGCTTCTCTACCCATGCATAGGTATCCGGCCATTCACCGATGGAGATCACCTCACGGGGAAACATCAGCCCTGTCACCTGTGGCAGGTCGGTCACCTGGAGGCAATTCAGCATCTCGATGGCCATGCCGGTTCCATCTGGATCACCGGTCACATTCTGTGTGGCAGGCGGGTTTTTCAATAACAAAGCTTTGACCTTTTCATCCAGCATCCCGGCATAAGTAGCCACGGCAGCCATCTCTCCTTCAGCTACAATGCTGATCTGATCCGGATCCACATCCGGGATCTCCCGTAAGGCTTCCAGGCATCTCAACACATCATACAACCGCATCGAAGCGAGGGTGCGACCCGTCCAGGCAGCCGACCGGCGTAAGTGCCATTGGTATTTCGGCGCATAACCTGTCTCTCCGATGCCCCGGGCTTCGAATGAGGCCACAATCATCTTGCCCCTCAATCCCTGCGATAGATCATAGGGAGCCCATCTCCCGGCATCGGGATTGGTGAGGACCAGTAAAACAGGTCGCTTTTCTTCAACTGGTTGCCCCAGGCTCAGGTTCACATTGAGCTTCCATCCTTCCTCTGACACAAAGCTGTACTTTTTGCCCACACTACCGCCTTTGTTCATATACTGAAACTCCTCTTTCACCTCCAGGGGCACCTTCTCCTTCGGAAATGCACCAAAGGTTTTTTCATTCAGAAACTCAATGACTTCGCTGCGATAATCAGCCAACTGTTGGGTGTTTTCGATCTGCGGCGGGGTGGCCAATTCCACAAAATGATCCTGGATCACTTTCGTCAGGTCTCCTTCTGGTAGCCCGTCTACATAAGCCTTCAGCTCATCATCCGTGTACCGCTTCGTGATATCAATGGGTCTCAGCTCTTCCGGATCTATTTCCTTACCCTTAAGCTCCCGGTAAAAAAACGAAAGGATCTCAGCCCTCAATTCTTCATGGGTACCATAGCTGTGGGGCCCCGGAGCTTCCCGCATCGGGAGATTCTTCTCTTGACCATACAATTGATAAACAGGTTTCAATTTTTCATGGAGCGTCCGCACAGCGTCAATCGAATAATACAGGTCATTCGTAGTCTGCGCAATCATAAAAGGTCGTGGTGCAATCAATGCCCCCACATCCGTAAAATCTATGCCATAGGTATTGATGGGCATCATGCAGTCACAATGATCATCAATGGTGGACTGACAGATCTGCCCTTCCAGGGAGGCTGCACCCGCCTGCGCCGCTGCGGCTTTGATCCTGGGGTCTGCTGCCGGGAGGTACCAGCTTTGAGAACCGCCACCTGAAATACCCGTCACACCCAGATTGTCTTTGTCAACCTCTTTAAGCTCTGAAAGAAGGTCCAGTCCCCGGATGCCATTCCACACCTCTACCCCGGCAGGGTTATACCCCTTGCTGTACCAGTTAAACCAACCTTTTTCATAGGCTCCCAGGTGCTCTCCTCTCACCTCTCCTCTTTGGATGGTCTCAATGACCAGGCACACAAATCCATTCTCAGCGAAATTGATCGCATGCTCCTGGTAGTGGTGCTTCTGGGTGTGTGAATGACCACAGACATATAAAATGGCCGGTGCTTTTTTCTTCAATCCATTGGGGATGTACAGATTTGCAGGGACATAAAGACCTGGCATTGATTCATAGTACAGCTTTTCTACCCGATACTTTTTGGCTTTGATGGTTCCCGTATAGGTCACATTCAAGGGAGATCGCTCACCGTTCAAAGGCATGTCCTGCATACCTATCATTTCGATAAACTCCTGGTATCGTTCTTCTTTTACATTTTCCCATTGGTCAAGTGTTTCTATCTCTTCGAGCGAACCATGGGTGATCTTGCTGGCTTCATTGCACAAGTATGTCTGAATATCATTGGGATACATCGGATCGGGAAGCATCTGTATAGTCTGAGACCAGCCGAGACCTACTGCAACAAGGTTTAATAACAGGGTGTATAAATGCTTCACTTGAAAAACTTAATTGATGATCATTCTATTTTAAAGGGTTGATGCCAGCGACTCCATTCCGACCAACCGACTACTGAGTCCTTCTGCCGAACCCTGGTATAATAAGTATTCCCTGAAACCAGGGCATCTTTTCCTTCCAATGAACCCGTAAATACTCCTGTCGCCGTTGAAACCATGACAGATGCCTGAGCGCCAAGTTCATTTACTACGAATACCACATCATCACCATTGTAGTCAGCTGCAACCTCTACCTCCCAATCCAACAATGTCCCTCCATTCCGATAAGGTGTCATATGAAGTACCGGGTTTGGTGGCACAGTCACCGGCCCGATAGGCTTTGTAGCTATCACAAAGTTATCAAACCAGCGGCCTTCGGTCTTCACAGCCCCACTGTTCCAGTAAGACTCCAGAAATACCGCATTGATGCCATGACCCACATATTTGCCCCGGAAATTCAGGCTTTTGCGCTCTACCTCCAGCCTCCCATCAATCCATAGTTGATTCAGGCCATCCAATTCACCAGGTGTATTTAACCTGGCCATAGACTCTACCATGACCCAATAACCAGACTCCTTAGTCGATGAAATATCAAATTCAGAAGCGGGCGCATTGCCCAACCAGTACAGATTGTCAAAGTCGTTGTATTTGGTGGTCATCACACTGTCTGTATTGCCATAGATCCCTCTGGCAGGATCCAAAGTAAGCGTACCATGCCCACTCCATACATGGGCAATCATGGCTTGTTTCCAATTCTCAGAAACAATACTTGTGGCCCGGGACATCTTAGCCGGTTGGCCTTCCCATCCGTACTCATGCTTCACATAGATCCGCCAATAGATGGTGTCAAATTTTTTGCCCTCTTTCATCACAGGCCCGTTACCCGGCCAATCTCCGAATGCCACTTTTCTATTTCCATTTCCATTGACATCCCCTTCATCGAAACCTGCATCCAGGGAACCCCCTACGGTACCGAAATTGTTATCCGGGTCTATCTCTCCGTACCCATCCATGTAAGCTTTTTCAGTACTAAAATCATCATACCAAATCGTGTGCTCAGAGGTCTCATGCTCCTGTACCTCCGACATCTCCACGAAGTCGATCCTGGGAATGTCAATGAATAGCTCCTCCTCAGGTCCCTCCTCCATGTCTTTTATGCGATCGGCGCCCGGATTGCAGCCTGTATAAAGCATGCCAATCCACAGACAGATCATATATAGATAAGATTGCATCAACTGGATATTAAATCAGGAATTGGTCATTCGGTTGCCTATTCCTCACCCGGGAACATCTTAAACCACTTGATCGCATTTTTGTAGAAGATCTTATCAACCACCTCTTTGGGTAGTTTCAATCCCTGAAATTGCTCATTTACCCGATCGCTGGTCATCCACTCATCCGTCACGAAAAACTTCCAATCCAGCATCCAGGTCTCATGTGCAAATACCTGGAATGCTTCAGCTTCCTGCTTGCCGCCATATCCGATGTCGGTCGCGTACAATAGACGATCCTGGTACTTGATAAAGAAGTCCCGTACCTTCTCTCTGTCATGAATGGTCTGATAAAAGACCTGCCCGATCCTCGCTGCCAGGTCAACCGCCATGTTAGGAAACTTATCCAACCGTTTAGCCAGCTCATCCACATCATGCTCCAGGCTGCCCATATGTGCCCCGACAAACGTCAGGTTGGGATGCTTCTCCAGCATTCGGTCACGTGCAGCAATTTGCTCCTCATAGGAAGGCATCTCAGGGTGCAAATACATATGGTATTTCTGATGATCTCTGAAGTAATCTTTGTCGTTGTTGACGATCATCTCCTCTAGCGGAAGCCAGCAGTTTTTAGGCTCTGCCAGGTGACCAATCAGGGTTTTACCTCTTTTCTCAATGTGATCGAAAATCGGATCCAACTTAGGGTCGTCTACAAAGATCAGCTCCCCGTTCTTATCTCTGAATTCCATCCCAATGTTTTTCCAGACCTTCACTCCCACAGCACCCGCTTCAAATCCTTCATCCAACCAGGCAATGGTTTTTTCCACGAAGTCCTCATCATCCCACGTCTCAACAGAAAAAGAAGTGATAAACTCATAAACATCTGGATATTCGGTCTTCAGACGTGTACGGGATGCATACTGATCAAGCACAAATTGTGGGTCCTTCGTATCTACCACAATGTTGACAAGCTGGAAATTGTCCCTTTTAGCCAGTTCTTCAAAGGCACCATTATCAGCGCTTGTATGGATATGCGTATCTACTTTTTTGATCCTGGAATAGTCTTCGATGGTATAGTATTCTGAGGTCTCCTGGCATGCCATGGTCATCGCAATTAGTAGTATGAATGTAATAATTTTCATCACTGCTTAAAAATCAGTTTTAAGTGTTTTTCGATATTCACGCAGCTTTTGCAGGTATCCCTCCATATCCAGCAGCTGCTCATCATAGATCAGGTAGCTCATATCCGGAGTTCTGTTGGCGTAATGGCGTGATCGGTCCATCTTATAAAAATATTCCTTTTCTGGTGTTGACATGCCTTTTGGCATCCGGGTTTGCTCCCAAACTGACACCAGGTTGTTATACACCTTGGCACGTCTTTCCAGACTCTCTTCGATGAGTGATTCAGCATCCATTAAATGTCCAATTGCTGCTTTTCGATCACTAAATGCTTCCCTATGTGCCCGGGTAATGGTCCTTTCCAACTCTGACAAATCCAGGTAAGTCTGACAGGTATGATCAACAAGTTCGGCTACGGTACGGTAAACATCAAAATCATAAGCATTGCTGGTTGAAAGATCTTTGTTCATGTCGATGATTTGTATCGCTCGTAACATCTTGGATTGCATGGCTTGTGACTTCTTCACCATTTCCTCATATTCTTGGTTCCAGAAAGGATCATACTCGATGTATTGCCTCCTTGGAAGGTCAGGTAGATGTGTCTTTCCAATGGTACCATGGTGCCAAACGTTTCTTTCCAGTGACCACGCATAGTAATAGGAAGCCTCATTGAGTAGCTGATAAAGTTCCTTCATGTCCACCACATCTTTGCCATAATAGTTATGGAAGAATGACTGCTCAAACTCTTCAAGTCCCGGGGCTGCTCCATTCCATGAATATTGCGCTGAAGTCACAAAGCTCAGCATCCACATCTGATTGTGAAGGCCTGAATCATCCCATGAAGTGTTGATCATGCCTTCAAATAAGCCTGACTGTGCAGCGGGAGCCACTGTGTTATAGCTGTTTTTCATGCTACCATCATCAATGCGGCTACGACCTCTTAGCTTAAAGTGATACGGTAAGAACAATGGTTCCAGTCCGGGATTGGGATCATAGACAAACACTTCAAACCCAAGATCTTTGGCTTCTTTCACATACTGGAAATCTGCCTTGTTGTAATGATACTCTTCAGTCAGGATCAGGTCGTTATCAGGCTCCATGTTTTTGATAGGCGACCGACTCATCTTCCATCCCATAGGGCGCTCCCACAGCATGACCTTTCGGGATTTTTTCAGATGCTTTGCAGCCTTGCCAGCAAAGAGGTGATAAAGTCCACTATTGCCTATTTCCTGGGCTTTGGCTCTACATTTATCACAAAGACCCAGTTCAAACGTTTCATCAGAACCAATGTGGATGTATTCCGAACCCGGGGTAGCCTCCATCGCCTCATCCCATAGGTCAAACAGCAGGTCATAGGTACCATCCTCAAGAGGGCAAAACTCCCAATCAGAATCATCCACTTCTCTTAAGTGTCGGTATTGAGGCCATTTCAGGATAAAGCTTACGTGTCCTAATCCCTGAACAAGTGGTGTTAACTCCATATGATACTCTTTGGCATACCTGGTAAAATCCTGCATCTCTTCGATGGTAAATGCTCCGGGTGCACCTATCTCAGGATGGCTTTTGTATGCCAGCTTGTCTTCCCATTCCCAAACCAGCATATTGATCTTATACCTGGCCATATCACGGATAAAGCTTTTCACATAGCTAGCTTTGTCCTGATGATGCTTGGTATCGTAGTGGACCGCACGGATGGCAATATCCGGCCAGTCTGTAATTTCCATGCCAGGCACTATTATGCCGGATCGGGTCTTTTTCAACACCTGGAAAAGAGTCTGTACACCATAGAATAAGCCGTCTTCATCATTGGCAGAGATGGTCAGGTTTTTTTGATCTGTTGATAACTTGTACCCCTCTGCTTTTAAGTTCTTATTCGCTCCCTTGCGGGTGAGTATGATATTGGTGCTACCAGGAGCAGTTCCTATCACGGCTTTTACACTCCAATTGGTCTCCAGCTCAGACTTTAGCTGCCCGGCTGTTGCCTTATCCACCTCACTTGCATTTTTATCCAATACAATGCTGACTGTGCCTGCCAATTCAAAATCACTTCCACCCAATTCAACCTGTTGTGGATATGGGATCACATGTAATCCCAGGTTTGTCAGATCAGAAGCCAGGGTAGATGTATAGGTGGCAATCGCAAGCATCGCTCCTACCAGTAAAGACAAGAACTTGTTGTTTTTAATCATTTTAGAATTTGTCATTTAAAATATAGAGATAAAAAAAGGCACCAGGGCATCAGGATATAAAGATTTATTTCTCGAGTGAATCAAAAACATTGGTCGACTTCACCTGCGACCTGATCAAAGGTCTGAGATATATTTTTTGGTCCCCTTCACGCCAATGTTTTGCACGGCGATCCATCAGATCAGGTGCAAACTGACTTTTGTAGCAATACAGGGCTTCAATCGCCCTTTCACGATCCTCCTCCTCGAACCCTACAACAGTGGTCAGGTATTTATCAGCTATTCCCCTGAGTACTTTACTTTCTTCATCTTCCAGGTGAGATGAAGGTGTTCCTACATAATAGAGCATATTCGGTTTGCCCCAATCTTTGCTCAGGTAAATCTGAGAAATAGAAGCGCCTACCAGTCGATGGTCCATGTGGTTGGATCCACCATCAGGTCCCCAGGTAATAATCACATCCGGTTTGATCAGCGTGACCAGGCTATCCAGCTCTTTCATCAATTGCTGCACATAGGGCACATGACCAAAAAAGCCTCCTTTGAGCTTGAGTTGATCATGATATCCCATCCAGATAGGTTTTTCAATCCCCATCTTCGCAGCAGCCGCATTTACCTCTTCATTTCTTAAGGCTGTAAGCTCATCACCGGGTTTCAGATCCGTTTGCCCCGTACCATAACGACCATCTGTGACCGTGACCAATTGTACTTTAGCGCCTTCCCGGGCATATTTCGCCATCAGCGGACCAATAGAAAGCTCATCATCAGGGTGAGCAAAGACTGCCATGATTGTCTTACCTTCAGCACTCACAGGGGGCACTTCAACTGTCTCAGTTGGTTCGGTATTACAGGCAGAAAACGCTAAGGTGATGATTATTAAAAGCGGAATCCAGTTTTTTAAACCTATCATTTTCAGATATTATTTTGTAATGACAAAGTGGTTTGTTGAAAAAATGATGACAGAGTAAATACCCTGTCATCATTTTCAAAAAACAAACGAATTTTCTATTAATACGGAGGGAAAGTTCCTTGTAGAGGATGTGCGAATGGCAGTCCATCCTTTGCATCCCACCACACATTACTGGTCAGAATATCGCCTTCATCTAATCTACCTGCAGCACTTGAAACATTTGCACCATTCAGGTTATACTCATCAAGTGGATAAGCTGACCTTCTCGGAATGGCATTGTCTGTATCCAGTGCAGTCAGACTGCCGATCCAAATTCTTGGATAACCGGTTCTTCTGTGCTCTGCCCAGGCTTCGTAAGGATCTCCAAAGAGTGCAATGTATTTCTGAACAATGATCTGCTCGAGTTGCTCTTCAGTAGTGCCAGCCAATGAACCTGCAGCCGAACCTAAAAAGGTGGTAATGTCCGCAGGATCAACACCATATTGTTCCATTGAAAGCTGAATACCTTCCTGAAACAGTACGGCCTCATCTTCTGAGCTCAATCCTGCCAAAGCAGCTTCAGCTCTCAGGAAAGAAACTTCTGCAGCTAGAAAAGCATTGAAATCATACTCTGCCTGAAGGAACATTTCATCCATTCTGGTCGCTGAACTAACGTACGCATCTCTTTCCTCAACATTCATATTGATTGCTCTACCGATGAAAAACCCATCCAGGTTTGGATCTAAAAGCAAATCTGTTCGAGGATCGTTATTCGCATCAAGATTTTCTGTTATTGGCAAACCAACGACAGTTGCATTCGAAGCACCAGCTGATCCATTATAAAAATTCTGATAGAGTGGATTGGTATTAGCCAGGAAGGCAAAATCCTCCCCTTCCGAGGTCACTTTCGCATTTTGATCATTAGATACGATCAAAGGCTCAGACAATACGTCAGTGATATGACTTTGTGCCAACGATTCATCTGCATACCGAACCCTCATGGCCAATCTCAACCTCAGTGAATTGGCAAATCTTTCCCATGAGTCCACGTCACCACCAAACATTACATCAGCAGCCCCAAAGCCGTTGAGTTCATCGTCGGTACTAAGCTGTGATGCAGCTTCCTTCAGCTCATTGAGCATATCAATATAAATATCCTCCTGAGAATCATAGCTTGGAGATATTATTACATCTTCAAAAGATTGTGCAGCATCAAAATATGGAACATCACCATAACTATCTGTTATTCTGTGAAATACCCATACTTTCCAGATCCTGGCAATCGCGTTCATATTGACATCCGCAGGATCTTCGGCAGTCAGTCGAATAATCGCTGAAAGGTTCACAATGTGATCCCTGTAATTATCAAACGGACCAAAGTCTCCAAATGTCAAAGGCTGACCTGAGTCTCCCCGGGAGGTATACCCCGAGTATTCGCCCACCCTTCCCTGGTTCTGGATTTCAAAGCTGGATTGTTTCAACACTTTGGTAAACAGTAGCTCTGGTTTGATGATCTCATCGGTAACCAGCTTAGGGTTTGTATTTAGTTCGTCAAAGTTGTCTGTACATGCATTGGGAACCAACACAAGTAACAAGACAATAACCGTATAAAAAAGTTTATTTATCGCTTTCATAATTCTTCTTCTTTACCTTAAAATGTTACTGATAAATTGAAACCAATGCTTCTGGTAGTTGGCATAGAGAAGGCTTCGAAACCCTGTGCTGCTGCTGTTGGTGCAAAAGCTGTCTCAGGTGCGATTCCCATTTCCTCAAATTTTGCATCTCTATACAGATACAGCAGATTCCTTCCTACCACAGATAATTTGGCTGAGTTGAATGGTGTCCTCGCAAGCAATGATTTGTTGAAGGTATAACCAAAAGTAGCTTGTCTCAGGGCCACGTAAGTAGCATCAATCACAAACTCTTCACCAATGTTACCCCATGATCTTTGCGCCCAGTAATGCTGCGCCCAAACGGTTTTGCTTGTAGGTGTATAAGTACCATCTTCGTTTTCAATCACGCCTTCTACTACCAGGTTGTCTCTGTCATTGGTCCAAACACCTGTTCCCTTTGCATTCTGATCGTATCTACTCCATGAGTACATCTCTCCACCCATTCTGATATCTACTAATGCTCCAATGGAGAACCCTTTATAAGAAATGGTGTTGGTGATACCGGCTAACCAGTCAGGCTGGGTATCCCCAAGAGAAGAAAGCTCATCTTCCCTGATATAGTAATCCCCGCTTTCATGCACGACGAGTTGTCCATCAGGGCTTCGCTTATACTTGTAACCCCAGATAGTACCATATGGTAAACCAGGTCGTGCTACGATGCTTGCATTACCTGTAGAGATCAGGTTCAGTTGTTCCACACCTTCTACCAGCTCAATTACTTCTGACTTATTTTTAGAGAAGTTGACATCGATAGTCCACTCTATTGATTGTGGTATTTTGATCGGAGAACCGGAAACAAACAACTCGATCCCTTTATTCGATACTTCTGCTGCGTTCAGATAAAGTGCGCTATATCCGGTTGCTGTAGACAGGTCGACAGGTAATATCTGATTTGTTGATTTGGAGTCATAGTAAGTGAAATCCACTGAAACTCTATTGCCAAACAAACGAACATCAGTACCTATTTCAAATGAACTTGTAAGCTCATTTTTCAGGTTTGTCGGAGGAACCGTACCATTGATACTGGCATATCGCTGTCCCCGGAATGTCGTAGTCTCAACTGAATATCCTCCTGTGGTCTGGTAAGCATCTGCATCGTTACCTGCCTGAGCAAATGAAGCTCTCAGCTTAGCAAATGTCAAGGCCCTGGAGTCCAGCGCCAAAGCATCTGTAAGAGCAAAACTCAAACTCACCGATGGATAGATGAAAGAATAGTTACCGTATCCCAGTGTGCTTGACCAGTCATTTCTGGCTGATGCATCAAGGAAAAGCAGGTTCTTATAAGCCAATTGTCCTGTCAAAAAGACCGACTGGATCTCTTTTTCAGTAATGGTATAGGATGGAACAACTGTGTTGGCGTTTTCAACGATGTACAAACCAGGAATATTCATGTCAAAAGCCGTAGTCCGGTTGCTTTCCCATCTCCTGGTAAATCTGTTTGCACCGAATGAAATGCTTCCATTCAGATCTGAAGACAGATCCCCGTTGGCGGTGACCAGAACATCCGCATTCAATTCATTTACACGGTATTGAGCAAATACTACACGGCCATTGATAAAGGCGCCACCAGGTGTTCCTTCATTGTATTGTTCGCGTTGGCTCTCTGTATAGGCATCATTCCCTACTCTACCCTGAATACTCAACCAATCTGTGAGTTTATAATTAGCTGACACCATTCCTATCAATCGGTCACGGTTGTCGTAGCTGGACATTTCATTAAGGATCCAAAACGGATTGGTTGGAGAGTTTCTCCAGTTTCGATGACTTCCATCATCATTCTTATAATCTTTCAACCAGTCGTAGTTCACATGCTGAGGGATCAGGTTGATGGATCCTGCGATGTTTCTTCCACTGGATACGGCTACAATAGGTCTGTTTTTACCAACACTATTTACAAAGTTTGCCTTTGCTTCAATGTGAAGCTTTTCTGTAACATCAGCGCCAAACCTGGCAGTGACTGTACGTCTTGCAAATTCAGAATTAGGAATGATCCCTTTGTTCTCCATGTTGGACAATGAAACTCTGTAAACAACCGATTCATTTCCTCCATCAACAGCAATGGTGTTGGTATAAGTTGAACCCATTCTGTAGATATCACGAACATCATTGCCCTGATTCTCATAGGTGACAGGCCCCATATCCGACAGGTTTGCCAGCACAATCTGACGTCCGTCATATGCTCCACCCCAGTTATCAAGTGCCCAACCAGGGATCATGTCATAATCTACACCATCGATTGTGGTAGTAGGAAAGCTATAGGCATCATCATATGTTGGGCCATAGCTTGTCTGGAATTTAGGGATCACATTAAGGGTTTCAAAGGTTGCGTTGGAGTTGAACGTTACACCAATGCCTTTTCTGGATGATTTCTTGGTCGTGATCAGAATTACACCGTTGGCTCCTCGCGCCCCATATAAGGATGCCGCATTGGGTCCTTTCAATACTGAAATGGTTTCTATGTCATCAGGGTTGATATCTTTGATACCATCACCAAAATCTCTACCAGCAAAAATGTTGGTCTGTGCCAGGTTGTCATTGCTGATCGGAATACCATCCACTACATAAAGAGGTTGGTTATTTCCGCCCAATGAGCTACTACCCCTGATCTGAACGAAAGAAGATCCACCGGGACCTCCGGAAGATGAGTTCACAAATACACCGGCCACTTTACCTTTCAGGGAGTTGGCAACGTTTACTTCACGTGCTTCTACCAGTTCATCTCCACTCACTTCCTGGGCAGAATAACCAAGGGCTTTCTTTTCTTTCTCAATACCAAACGCTGTTACCACAATCTCATTAAGTTGCTGAGAATCCGGCTCTAATTGGATATTTATTTGTGTCCTGTTTTGAACAGGAACTTCTATCGTGGAATAACCTACATAGGAGATAACCAGTACTGCATCCTCAGGAGCAGATAGTGAAAAGTTACCATCAATATCAGTAGTTGTTCCTGTGCCCAGTCCTTTGATCACAATCGATGCTCCAGGCAACCCGCTGTTGGCTTCATCGGTGATTTTACCATTCACGGTAATGTCCGCAGTAATAATCTCTTCAGTGACAGGAAAAGCAGTTTCAACGCTTTTGTTCACATAAATCACTTCATTGACCCGCTTAAAACCAAGGTTAGTTTCTTTGGAGATACTCCTAAGCAACTCTGCAATGGTTGTTCTTTGCTGTCCAAATGAGAGCTTTTGGCCATTATCAATGATTTTTCGCTTGTAAGCGAATTCGAAATCTGTAGCTGCTTCAACCTTATCAAGGGTTTCCTGAACAGTCAGATTATTCACATCAATCGAGATCTCGATCTCTTCAATACTGATTTTCTGCGCAGTACCTGATTCAGGCAAGGCAAATGAATACAGTAGACTTTGTATGAGTATGCCAATTATTACATATCTGGACATAATCGCAATTTTTTTGAGTAGTTTTAACTTCATATTGTTAAAATGTTTTGGTGAAACTTGGTTTTATCAGGACATGAGCCTCATGCTGTGTAGGAAATCTGCCAAATGAACTATCACAGTATGGGGCCTTATTTTTTCCTTTCTCAACTGGTATTATTTACATACTTCATGGTCTTGTTAGTTAATACAGTGTTATAGTCTTATTGTCAATTTTGTATTCAAAGCCGTAAGCAAAGCTTAACCCGTCCAGGATTTCCTTGAGCGGCTTATTTTTATATCTGAAGGTGAAGTCCTTGTCCCGGTTCAGTTTCACCTGAATCCTGAAGGTCACTCCATACCACCTCTCTAGGGTTTTCACGATCTCATCAATGTTGGCCTCCTTGAAGCTGATCACACCATTGGTCCAGGCAAAAACATCTTCAGGATCTATCTCCATCAGCTGAGACTTGCGGTTCAGCATATCATAGGAATTCATCTGATTGATCCTCAGAATATTACTTTCTCTTTGAGAATCACCCTCCGTTTCCACCCGCACAATTCCTTCAGCTACCGCTACCTCAACCCTGTCTTCATCGGGGTATGCCCGCACATTAAAAATTGTGCCCAGCACTGTGGTCTTAACTTTCTCAGTATTTACAATAAATGGTCGGGCAGCATCTTTAGCTACCTCAAAATACGCTTCTCCTTCTATTGAAACCTGTCGAGTGGAGTCCGGAAAAATACTGGGATATTTAATCGTGGATCCGGCATTGAGGTGGACTTTGGTGCCGTCTTCCAGCCAGGTGATCGTTTTCTGTCCCCAAGGGCTTTGCTTGGTCACTGTGGCAACCTCGTTGGGAGTTGCATCATTCCTCATGTTTACCTGATCCACAGAAAAGATAACCCCCCAGATGATGACAGCCACAGCGGCTGCTTTAAGCAATACTGGTAGGAAAGTGAAGCGTAAAAGCCAGGGTTTATCTGGCGCTATCCGACTTCTTTTGAGTGCGCCTTCAAACATCTCCACATAATCGCTTTCACTTAGTTCCGGATCATAATGATAGCTAAGGTTCAAAAGAATGTTTTTGGCCATCATCACCTCTTTAGATTTTTCGGGGTGTTTGGCTACCCACAACTTCCAAAACTGCTCTGATTGCTCGTCGGGATCTTTCACCCATCGAATGAAGTATTCGTCTTCAATAAAATCAAAGGCAGAGTATTCTTTGTAGGTATTGTAATCTTGGTGACTCATTTAAATAATTAAATGGGTTAGATATATGCTTTACCTATAAAGAGGGGGGTCAAATGAGATTCATGCCATTTGACCTGAAAATTTTTTAAGTTTTTTTTCTTGTACTTGAATGAGAAAAAGAAAGGGTGTCAAGAAGACACCCCAAAGCAACGACCCGGTAGGATCATGAAAGAATTCAACCAGTAAAAACCAGGGCTACTTACAACCTTGTTAAACTATATGAAGAGAATTATTATGGATTTAGTTATGTACAATCACCAGTTTCTCTTTCACAAGTCCTGTTACCTGATCTGTCGCTTTGGGAAACACCTTCCTTAAGTCAATTTCCTGATTGGTAGCCAGAAGCTCCTTCAGGGTTTTCATAAAAATATTTTTAATCTCTGTAGCCAGGTTGATCTTACAGATCCCCAGGTCAATGGCTTTTTTCAAACTGGATCCCGGTATACCGGAACCCCCATGAAGTACCAGCGCTGCATCCGTGCATTTTGCAATTTGGGCCAGTCTTTCCAGGTCTAGCTTTGGCTCCTTATCATAAAATCCGTGAGCAGTTCCAATGGCTACGGCCAGTGCATCTACACCCGTTTCTTCCACAAAAGTCCTGGCCTCTTCAGGCTGAGTAAATCCGCTTCCATCTTTATCCTGTCCCAGCTTGGCAATGTATCCAAGCTCTGCTTCTACATTGGCCTGATAGCTTTCGGCAAGTTTTACGACTTTCCTGGTAAGCGCTATATTATCTTCAAAAGGTTGCTCGCTGGCATCAATCATGACCGAATCAAATCCAATATCCAGGCATTGAGCGGCCAGCTCATAGGAATCTCCATGATCCAGGTGTACCCATCCTTCTACCTGGTGTTTTTCCAGCATGGTCCTGGCCAGGTTGTAGGCTACAGGCAATCCCATGTATTCGATTGAACTCCTGGTAAGTTGCAAAATGATCGGCATTTGAGATTGGCTGGCTGCCGTCAATACGCCTTCCAATGTCTCATAGTTGTAGAAATTGGTAGCCAATAATGCCTGGTGGTTCTTACGTAATTCAATAAATTTCTCCTGTAACTTCATCCTTCTGTATAATTGAACTTTTCCTTAGCCAGCTTCATCACGTCTTCCAAGCTGGTGAACGCATTTGTACCTCCTGCCTGCGTGGTTGAAACCGCCCCTGTAATATTTCCGAATACCTGAGCTTTCTCCGGTGAGCCACCCTTGACAAACTGATAGATATACCCGGCATTGAAACTGTCACCTGCACCAATCGTATCTACCACGTGATCATTCAGAAAAGCAGGCTTTTCAATAATCTTTTGATCATAGCAAAGCATTGAACCTTTACTACCGCACTTCACCACGATATATTTTCCCAGGTCCTGAACTGCATGAATGGCCTTTTCAAGGTTTGTCTCGCCAGTGAGCTTAAGCAGCTCTGTTTCATTGGGAAGAAAAACATCTACATAAGGTAGGGTCTTCTTCAAGTCAAGGTCCCACTGTTCGGCCGGGTCCCACTGCATGTCCAGCGATGTGGTAAGTCCCAGCTGTCTTGCTCGCTGAAACAACACACCCAGTGATCCTTTGAGACCGGGCTGTAAAAAGTATGAAGAGAAATGCAGATGTCCTGCCTGGTGTAACATATCAGAATTAATGTCATCCAGGGTCAGATGTTTCATAGCACCCTGGTGCG
>JAHCMM010000240.1 GCA_019192515.1 Cyclobacteriaceae bacterium SS2 | reverse complement strand
ATTGCCCTGGCAGACGCCGGGGATCAAAGGATGAAATCAAAAGCCCTTGAGCTTGTTCAGAGTCAGGATCAAAGCCACCAGGTTACCGGTCTTAAGATGATGCTACGACTTGGCGGCGTCGATGAGATCAGTACTTTGGCTAACCTGGCTGCAACATCAACAGGTGAGGCAAAACTCCTGGCCAGGAAATGTCTTTACAGTATCTCTGGGAAGGAGTTCGATACAAAAATCACTGAGGAGTTTGTTTCATCTTCCAGGAAAAAGCAGGAAGAGTTGATTTTAGCCCTGGGTAGTCGGAACGTCACTGCAAGCAAAGGAATGCTTGTTGATTTGATGGGAGACAGTGATCCAAGGATCCGATTGGCTGCCATAAAATCTCTGGCCATGATTGGAGACCCCACAGTCATCTCGGGGATGTTGGCAAATGCAGATCAGCTGACCGGGGCTGAACAAATGCTGCTGGTTCGAAGCATCACGGTACTAACGGCCTATATTCCGGAGCCAGCCCGCCGGGATGATGCAGTCGCACGAGCACTCCGCGAAGCCACCCATGCAAAGACTAAAACGATTTTAATTAATATCCTGGGGAATGTAGCCAATGAAGATGCATACCAGAATGTTTTTCCATTGCTGGAAAATGATGACCCGGATGTTCGAGTGGCAGCCATCCATTCGCTCTCTGAGTGGCCCAATGATCGACCATTGGTAGCGCTGGCGGATTACTTTTTGAAAGCTCAGGATGATCAGATGAAGTTATTAGCCCTTCGGGGTGTGGAACGGTTAACGAATATTTCCGATTCACTGTCCGCCGATGAGCGTGCAAAACTGCTTATTAAGACTTTAAATGCATGTAAAACCGATGATGAACGTAAAATAGTGCTTTCAGGGCTGGGAAAAACGGGTTCATTAATTACCTTCGAGGCTGCAATAAAACTGGTTTCATCAAAAGCAGTTGGCTCAGAGGCGGAAGCGGCAATTTTGCAAAACATCAGAAATATTGATCGGGATGATTTCTCTGCGGAAATTAAGCAGTATTTGAGATTAGCTCAGGAAAAATCTTCTAACGAAAATTTTAAGAAGGAAATAGACAAGTGGCTCAGTGATTTAAGCTGACCCCTTGGTGAAATACGACTGAAAATAGAACAATTCATGGAAAACGAAAAACAGGAATCTAAAGAAGAAGAAAAAAAAGGTTCTTTAAATCTGAGTAGGAGGGACATCGTACAGGGTCTCGCTACGGTTCCCTTTCTAGGGATGTTTGGTTGGTCATGGGCCAAGAAAGACGGCCCGGATACATCAGCCAGCGGACCAGTGATTGAGACCCCAAAGGAATTTACAGGTAAAGAACTAAATGTTGCCATGCTGGGTATGGGAGCACAAGGTCAGGTACTGCTCAACTCATGTCTGAGGATACCCGGTCTGAAGTTCAAAGCTGTTTGCGACATCTGGACTGATCTCAACCTGAAAAGAGCAGTAAACCTGTTGACCAAGTATGGTCATGAGGTGACCGGTTACGAAGATTACCGGGAAATGCTCGAGAATGAAAAAGACCTTGATGCGGTGATCATTGCCACACCGGATTTCTGGCATGCTGAGCATACCATTGCATTCCTGGAAGCAGGGGTACATGTATACTGTGAGAAAGAAATGTCTAACACCATCGAAGGTGCCCGTAGTATGGTAGACGCGCAGAAGCGAACAGGAAAACTTCTTCAGATTGGTCACCAGCGAAGAAGTAACCCGCGATACATCCACTGCAAGAAAAAATTATTGGAAGAAGCTGATATCCTTGGAAGGATCACGACCATCAATGGTCAGTGGAATAGGGGTGTGCAGCCTGATCTTGGATGGCCAAAAAGATATGAGCTCTCTCAGGAAAAGCTTGAGAAATATGGCTTCGAGACTATGCATGAGTTCCGTAATTGGAGATGGTACAAAGGATTGGGCGGTGGCCCTATTGTAGACCTTGGATCACACCAGATAGACATCTATAACTGGTTCCTTGACAGCAAGCCTGTTTCTGTAATGGCCAGCGGTGGTGTGGATTACTACGAAAAGGATACACATGAATGGTATGATAGCATCATTGCGCTATTCGAGTATCAGACTGAAAAAGGTACGGTAAGAGCTTCTTACCAGACCATCACTACCAACAGTAGTGAGGGCTATTTTGAGAAATTTATGGGTGATCAGGGTACCCTTTCCATCTCTGAGTCAGCCAATAAGAGTGGGGTGTATCGCGAGGTATCTGCTCCACCGTGGGATGAGTGGGTAAACAAAGGTTACCTCTCCAAGCCTGAGAAAAAAGAAACCCCTGCAGCCGGAGAAGGAGCAGTGGTAGACGTAAGGGAAACAGCGAGCCCGGAATCTCATACAATTCCGGTAGAATTGAATGACCCTTACCACCAGCCACACCTGCAAAACTTCTTTGATGCTATCAGAGGAGAGGCAGAGCTGAATTGTCCTGCTGAGGATGGCTATGAAACTGCTGTTACGGTATTGAAAGTAAACGAAGCCGTAGAAAAAGGAATCACTGTGAAATTTAACCCTGAAGAATATGTCATTTGATAAAAACGAACAAACCATTGGAAGTGGAGGTATCATAGCACTAACACTCCTGAGAATACTGATCGGATGGCACTTTCTTTATGAGGGATTTTATAAGCTGGCCCAGGAATCATGGACAGCCAAGCCGGTACTGAATGGATCGAAGTGGATCATGAATGGTGTGTATTCATGGATTGCTGACAGTCCATCTATGCTGTCATTCGTTGATAGCCTCAATATGTACGGAATGGTGATTTTGGGATTCGGTCTGATCCTCGGTGTATTTACCCGATGGTTAGCATTAGGTGGAGCAGTATTGTTGCTGCTTTTCTACCTGATCAATCCTCCGTTGCCAGGACTTTATTACACTACTCCTACTGAAGGTCACTACCTAATTGTAAACAAAAACCTGATTGAGATGATGGCTTTAGTAGCACTTGTTTTCATTCCTACAGGTAAATTCTTCGGTTTGGACAGATTTTTGTATGCCTTTTTAAAGAAGAGTTAAATACTTAATAATAAATTGATAAGAATGAAGAAGTTAGTTTTAATCGTAGCTGTTGCTTTTGTAAGTCTTACTGCACTACAGGCTCAGCAAATGAAACCACTTGATTTGGAATTGCCACAACCGATGTTTGTGGGTACACCACAGAATTTTGACGTTCCTAATTTGGAGAAGCCTAAAGGTGGAGCAAGACCTCCATTCCTGGCACCAGCCGGAACAAAAAATGTTTCTGAAGGTAAGCCTGTAACCGCATCGGATGAGCTACCGATCATTGGAGAGATTGACCAAATCACTGACGGAGATAAAGATGCCGGATACGGTTCTTTCGTTGAGTTGGGTCCTGATAAGCAATGGGCACAGGTAGACCTGGGTGCTTCGCACACTATCTATGCAGTGATCCTTTGGCACTACCATCAGCAAGCCAGGGTTTACCTGGATGTGGTAGTTCAGGTATCTGATGATCCTAACTTTGCGTCTGGTGTAAAAACAATTTTCAACAACGATCATGACAATACTTCTGGTTTTGGCGTAGGAAAAGATATGAACTACGTAGAGACCAACGAAGGTAAATTGATCGATGCGAAAGGTGTGAAAGGACGATATGTACGTGCTTACAGCAATGGTAACACTTACAACGATTTGAACCACTACGTAGAAATTGAAGTACACGGTAAGCCCTGATAAGGCTTAGCACTTAAGACTAAATATATTTGTGATCTCATCTCCGGAGTACCGGGTGGTGAGGTCACATTTTTTTTGCATTGAATTGAAGAAATACGGATATATTCTATTGATTAGCATCGTGGCGCTGGCCATCTGGCTCAGAAGTTATGAGCTGACAGATCGGCCTTTGCATACCGACGAGGCTGTAGGGGCAGTTAAGTTTGGTCAGTTGCTTGATCATGGGGACTATCAATACGATCCTTTTGAGTACCATGGACCAACACTGAATTATCTCACCCTGATTCCTGCGTGGATAGCCGGGGAGGATACATTTAAGGATTTGAACATCGGGACCATTAGGTCTTTAATGGTATTCTTTGGTGTGCTCCTGGTCTTGCTGCCTGTCGTCATGTTGTTTCGGTTTGACTTAAGGTTTGCCTTACTGGTTTCCTTCCTGGTGACCATCAGTCCCGCTATGGTTTTTTACAGCCGATATTATATTCACGAGTTTATCCTGGTCTTTTTTACTTTCCTTGGTATTCATGCCTATTTCCAATGGGAAGCACATCGAAAATGGACTTGGAGTGCCCTCCTGGGACTTTCTGTGGGGATGATGATCGCAACCAAAGAAACCTGGATCATTTCTGTAGCGGGATTTTTTGTGGCTGTGATGGTGGCAGGAAACAGACAGGCTTTCTACCAATTTCTTCTATCAAAGAATTTGTTGATTGCCTTCGGCCTCTTGCTTGTTGTGGTCGTCACATTTTTCTCTTCCTTCTTCACTCATTTTGAGGGATTGAATGATATGCTTGCCACCTTCACCACCTATTTTGATCGGGCGGGTACAAATGATCTGCATCGCCATCCATGGTACTACTATCTGGAGCTGCTTAGCTTCAACAAAGGTGAATATTTCTGGTCGGAAATTTCCATCATCATATTGGCAGCCATTGGTAGCCTTTTTCTTTACCTGGAGACCGAAGAAACTGCACTGGTACGAAACCTGAGGATGATCGAAGTATTTAGTGTCTTCCTGTTGATCGTTTACTCAATCATTCCTTATAAGACCCCCTGGAACCTGTTGAGTTTTTACATGGGTTTGTTCTTTTTGGCTGGTTATGGCCTGATCAACCTGCTCTGGATGATGGGCTCGAAGTGGGCCAAGGTGGCCATTGCGGTAGTATTTGGCTTAATAAGTATTCATCTTCTTGGTCAAACTTTTAATGAATACCGTGACCCTGCCGATCCTTCCAGCCCGTGGGTATACGGACACACGGATGGGAATTTTCACCAGGTGATCCAAACTATTGACTCTGTAGCTGTGGATGAGTCCACTTATATTGAAGTCGTTTTCCCAGGACATGACTATTGGCCCTTTCCCTGGTATCTGAAAAAATATTCTCATGTTGCCTATAGAGATAGGGTGGACTTCAGTAGCCCGGGTGGAGAGATCATTCTGATTGCACCCTCCCAGGAAGGGGAGTTGGTGGAAAAGCTGTATGAGAAGCCACCAGCAGGTGAGCGTTTCCTGTATTTAAATCTTTTTGATTCTACCCAGACCCTAAGGCCCAACGTATATTTCAACGGGTATCTGAGACAGGATCTTTGGGAGAAGAGACAAAACATAAATATCGAAAATGATTGATGTAGAGAAATCAGGAGAGCAACAGAAACCTCATGTGTTTGAGTCAAGGGCGATGGCTACGATGTACCAGATATTTATCAGGCATGAGGACAAGGGGTATGCCAGCCAGGCAGCGCAGGAAGCTTTTGAATTGCTGAAAGACCTGGAGCAGGAACTGAGCTATTATATCTCTAATAGTGATATAACGATATTTAATCAGACTGAGCCTGGCAAGACCATACGTATTGGTGAGCATGCCTGGAACTGCGCAAGGATTTGCGAGGACCTCTACAAGCTTACAAAAGGCCTGTATGACCCTACGGTTGGGCACTTTAAGCATGGTGCAAAACCACTTAAGAAAAAAAGAGGTCTTGGCTGGGTAACCGATCCTGAAAAGAATGGATTGATCCGCAAAGAAGAAGATGTGCAGATGGATCTGGGAGGCATGGGAAAAGGTTATGCTTTGGACCAGCTGGCTTTGACACTCAAGGACTGGGACATTCACGACTTCCTTGTGCACGGGGGAACAAGTTCCGTACTTACCTCAGGTAGCATGGATCCCGATGGAAAGGGTTGGCCTGTCTCCCTGACGCTGGTAGGAGATGAAAAACTGGAAACGCTTCACCTAAAAGATGAATCCATGAGCAGCTCAGGCATCATGAAAGGCGGCCATATCATCGACCCGGCCACGGGAAAAGCCACCAAAGAAACCCGGGCCACCTGGATTATCGGACCTAATGCCGCTGTGACAGACGGGCTTTCTACTGCCCTGATGATGATGACCAACTCGGACATCAAAAACCTGGTAAAAAGGAAAGAAGGATATAAAGTGATCGTTCGCATGGATAAGAAGCAACAGGTGAAGTACTACGGGTTCTGAGGCACGGATTGCTTTTCTAATAGGTTGAGGTTAAACATTGTTAATAACTACCTGATCAAAGGGAATTTTAGTTAGCTTTTGGATTTAGACACTAAACCCATGCGCTCCACGGTTTTCATTATTGTCATGATCCTGGTCTGGACAGCCCACACGAGTAACGGGCAACAATTGCTCTTTCATAAAAACCGCAACAAAGAGGCTATCTACAAGACCGGGGATATCATTTCCTTCAGCACCAAGGAAGACGACTCCAGACTTACCAGCATGATCCTGGGGTTCGTGGGTGATACATTGATCGTATTTCAAAACTACACAATCAATCCACGTAGCATCACGTGTCTGTATGCTGATGAAAAGACCATGGGCTGGTACCCGTTGAGATATAAGATTGACAAGATCCTGTTCATTGCAGGTGTAGGCTATCCACTGCTCGAGGTTTTCAATGAAGGATTGATTCATAGAAGTAGAGTTGATCCCGAGGTTTTTGTTGTTGGTAGTTGCCTGGTTGGCGCAAGCTTTCTGGCCAGGTGGTTGATCAGTGAGAAGATCAGGGTAAAAGGCAGAAGGAGATTGCTGATTGTGAATCAAAAGGATGACTCCTCCTGGTGGTAATACAATCCATCTTAATCTGACCCCCAACTTTTATATGCGTTTTGGTGCCTGATTTTTACCGCTCATCATTTTTTTTATAAATCTCGGGCAGTACTTCTGGTATTGCTGATACCGTTTTTGTATTTTGTGTAAGCGCTTTCAGCTGGTAGCTATCATTCCAAAATGTTATTGATATGAAAAAAATGCTTTCTATCCTTGTCATTCTATGTTTAGTAGGGCTTGGGTTGAACGGACAACCACAACTACCGGACAACTTCTTCTTAANAACATTGGAAAATGGTCTTGAGGTCCTGGTAATAGAAGATAANACTGTTCCTTTGGCAACCATTGAAATAAATGTAAAAAACGGAGCCTTTACCGAATCCCCGGAATTCGATGGCCTGTCTCATTTATATGAGCACATGTTTTTCAAGGCCAACAAAAAGCTCCCTTCCCAGGAGGCATTTATGAACAGAGTGCGTGAGTTAGGAATATCTTTTAATGGCACCACATCCAATGAACGAGTGAACTACTTTTTTACATTGAGCAATCTAAAGCTTGAAGAGGGACTGGTTTTTATGAATGATGCCATACGTTATCCGCTGTTTCTTGAGGAAGAAATGAAAAATGAGAATCCTGTTGTGGATGGAGAATTTCAAAGGAATGAATCCAATCCTGTATTCCACCTGGTGCAGGACCTTGACAAGGAACTCTGGGGGGATCTCATAAGCCGGAAAAATGTAATAGGAGATCACGACGTGATCCTGACCGCCACTCCTGAAAAGATGCAGATTGTAAAAGATAAATACTACTACCCGAACAATTCAATTCTTGTAGTGGCAGGTGACGTGGATCATGATAAAGTCTTTGAACTTTCACAAAAAATCTTTGGTGATTGGAAACCCTCCGGTTTTGACCCGTTTGAAAAGTATCCGATACCAGAGTTTAAACCGCTAACCAAATCCACTTACTATATCACGGAGAATGTAAACACTCAGACACCGATCGGAATCATTGGCTATCATGGACCGGACACCAGGAGCGATATCCCGGCTACCTATGCTGCTGATGTCTTTTCTTTTATCCTGTCACAGCGAGGCTCCCGGTTCCATCAAAACCTTGTGGAATCAGGTCTGATGCTACAGGTAAATGCTTTTTATTATACCTGCAAGTATGTAGGACCCATAAATATTTTCTGGGTGCCAAACCCGGCAAAAATTAAAGAAGCATATCAGGCATTGCTGGATGAGATGGAGGCCTGGGACTCGGACGATTATTTTACTGATGAACAATTAGAAACTGCAAAAAACCTTCTTTCAATCAGTGAAACATATAACCGTGAAAAGACTTCCAGCTTTACTCATACTGTGACATTTTGGTGGTCGTCTGCCAGTATAGATTATTATACCAATTATATCGAAAATTTGAATAAAGTCACAAGAGATGATATCAGGCGATTTGTCCGTACCTATATAAACGAAAAGCCTAGTGCGACAGGCTTACTGTTGACCAAAGACATGAAGACGGAGATGGGAATTGAGTCGCTTCAGAGTTATTTAAATGAAAATAAGTAAGGTCATGAAAGGTATGTTTAGAATTTCTTCTTTTCTGTGTTTTCTCCTTATTACGGGATTGGTACAAGCTCAAAATGGCTCAGAAATAAAAGAATTGATGGTTGACGGAATAAAGGTGATCTACAAGCAGGTACCCAAAGAGATCATTAGTGTAAGATTGTTTATCAATGGAGGTACATCCAACTATTCACTGGCTCAACAGGGTATAGAAAATTTTGCATTTAATCTCGCAGTATCCGGGGGCACCAGGTCAATGGACAAAACAGCCTTTAGCACAGAAATTGAGCGCCTGGGCACAACCATAGAGGGTAGCTCAGGGATTGAGTATGGTCAGTTCAATATGCTCTGTATCAGGCCATCCTGGGACAAGTCATGGCAATTATTTGCAGATGCCATTCTGAACCCTGCTTTTGATGAAGGTCAATTTACGATTTTAAAGGAGCAGCTGGTTGCAGAAGCCAAACAAGCAGCTTCTGATCCGGACTCCAGAATAGCGCAGGCAGCCATGGAAAATATATTTAAGGGGATGGATTATGAAAAGGATCCGGGGGGGACTGAAACATCTCTGAGTGCCCTCACCAGAGAAGATGTTGTCAATTATTATCAAAAAATAGTGGGTAAGAAGAGGGCGATGTTGGTGGTGGTGGGCAATGTGGATCTCAATGACTTGAAGAGGAAAATATCAGAGACCTTGAGCAAATTGCCGGCTGGTAAAGAAGCTCCGGAGGTTCAGCAGATCACCTGGAATCAGCCAAGTAATATGATTGAAAACAGGGAAATAGCTACCAATTATATCCGTGGTTATATGAATAGTCCCAAGTTGAGTGAAAAGGATGGAATACCCATGATGATTGCCATGGATATTCTGCATGATCGTTTGTGGATAGAGATCAGGACCAAGAGGGGACTTTCGTATGCACCTGCTGCATTTGTTCCCAGCAGTATCATTGACAATCCATATAGTGTGATCTATGTTTCCACTACCGATCCGAAACAATCCATTAAGGTGATGGTAGATGAGGTCAGTAAACTAAAAAGAGAAGGGTTTGAGGAATCTGAGTTGATCAATAAAAAGCAAACTTTCCTCACGGAGTATCTGATGCAGCAGGAAACGCTGGGAGCACAGTCGGCTTCTTTAGGACAATCGGAATTAAAAGGAGGGTGGGAGATCTCTGATCGTTTTACAGAACTGGTAAATGCCGTAACACTGGAAGATATCAACAGGGTGATTGACAAATATTCCGATGTCATTAGCTGGACCTATCTTGGCAAAGAATCAGCTATTACAGAAGAAGACTTTTTGCAACCAGGTCAAACACCCAAAGACGCCAAAATAGACGCTGAAAGATAGTTTAGCACACTTACCTGATCTTTTGCGCTTCGGGGATAACTATGGACAGGTCCATGGGGCTGCAAAATAGTAACTATCATCAGAAATTATAGCTTATCGAACCCTTTATAAAAAATGGAGTGCCGGGAGTGAAATGGATTTCCTCCACCGGACCAACTTCACTGGCTAACCTGGATTCTGTTGCAAACTGGGTCTCATTCCATTCAGTATTGAAAAGGTTTTGGATGTTGATTTCCAGGTTCACGTTTTTCCAGGGGTATCCGGCGTTCAGATCCACCACTGCATATCCATCCGCGACGATGGAGTTGTCTTCATTGGCAGGCCGATCCTTGAGATACCGCAGCCTGGATCCTCCGTAAAGCCCTGAAGGATGGATGATACTGATGCCACTCATGATGGTAAAATCCGGTGCCAATGGGATGTAGTTGTTTCCTTCAGGATCATCAATTGATCTGGCCAGGGTCTGGTTCAGGTCAAAATCCCAGTAGATCCACTTCAGTGGCTGGTATCTGAGGCTTAGGTCATACCCGGTCCTACGCGTCCTGCCACTTGGTTCTACCACACCTTCGTCACCTACGTAGACAAACTCCTGATCCAGGTGCAGATACCACAGGGCTGAATTGATCAGTAACTTGCTGGCAGGCTTCCAGATCAGACCGAGGTCAGCTCCATAAGCTGCAGGGAGGATCTCCTTCCCATTTTGGGCTACCACAACGCGAGAATCGTTGGAGTGAAATCCTTTTCCAGTTTTAAGATAAAGCTGGAGCAGGTTGGAAGGATTGTATAGGATGTTAAGCTTTGGACTCAGGGTCACCTTAGTGGCCTGCTGTCTTTCAAACACGTTTAGCTGGTAATCATGGTAGGAAAACAGGAACTGATCTACTCTAAGGCCTGGGTTGATGTTCCATCTGCCGATGGCAAAGCTCATGTTGAGATAGCTATAAAAATTCGTTTCATGGACGTCACCTAGCTGCAGGGTGTCCAGCATGACAAGC
>JAHCMM010000239.1 GCA_019192515.1 Cyclobacteriaceae bacterium SS2 | reverse complement strand
GATAATGCGATTTTCTATCCATCAGTTGGTTTGAGCTATGTGCTTTCCGACATGGTAGATCTGCCGGGAGCTTTCACTTTCGCCAAACTGAGAGCTTCATGGGCTCAAGTTGGTGGTGGAACTCCTAATCCGTATATCCTTAATCTAACATATGGTTTGGATGCTAATAGCCTTGCTGGAGCTACCAGAGGTGCTATTTCAAACGGATCAATTCCCAATGCTGCCCTGACACCATATGTGACTACAGAATATGAAATAGGTGCTGACTTGCGATTCCTCAACAATCGTTTAGGAGTAGACGTTGCTTACTACAACAGGACTACTACTGATGATATCCTGAATGCTACGATCTCAAGAACATCAGGATTTGGAAGTACGACTGTTAACATCGGTGAGTTGAATAACCGTGGAATTGAGTTGTTGTTGACTGGAACACCTGTAAGGAACAGTAATTTCTCCTGGGATATTTCATTCAACATGGCTAACAACATCAGTGAGGCAGTTAGCCTTGGGCAAAATGCTGCTGGTGAACCCATTGAAGTGCTTAACCTTGATCAGGCGCGTACCCTACAGGAGCGTATCAGACATGATATTGGAATGCCTCTTGGTTTGATTGCAGGTTACCGACATGCTACCATCGATGGTCAAAAAGTTTATACTGCAGAGGGATATCCTGTGAGAGGTGACTTTGAAGTGCTTGGAGAAGGAAGACATCCTTTCAGCGCTGGTCTCAGCAATACTTTATCATATAAAGATTTCTCTTTCAGCTTCCTTCTTGATATGCGAAGCGGTGGATCTATGTACTCAGGAACAAATGTCATTGCTTATGCATTTGGTATGCACAAAGAGACGCTACCAGGAAGAGAGGAAGGTTTGACAATTACCGGAGTGGATGAAAGCGGTGCTCCTCTTTCAGTTCAAATTCCTGCTGCTGACGTACAGGCATATTACGGCAGATATAATGATATCACAGAGTACTTTGTCTATGATGCAAGCTTTGGTAAGTTGAGAGAACTTTCCATTGGATATAGTGTTCCTCGAACCATGCTTGCCAACCTACCAATTGAATCCCTAAGTATCTCTGCTGTTGGTAGAAACCTATTGTTACTTTGGTCAAATGTGCCAAACGTTGATCCTGAATCAGCATATACTGTAGGTGCAGGTTCGCAGGGATTGGAATACTTTGCAGTTCCAACCGTAAGGAACTTCGGTTTCAATTTATCCATGTCATTTTAATTAAGGATTACGATGTATAGAAATATGAAAAATAGATTTGTTGCGATGTTATTTGCCGTCTTGGTGATCCCCATCGTATCGTGTGATAATGAGGCGTTGACGGATTTGAATGTGAATCCGAATGCATCTACTGAGTTGGATTTTGATTTTATCTTGGCAAGAGTTCAGGGTTCAATGACTACTAACGGCTACGTACAATCGAGAGGAAATATCATTTACAGTTCTACCATGATTCAGCAGTTTGCCAGTACGGCAGGCTTTGTGTCAGGAGATAAATATTTCTGGAATGAGCAATATACCAGCGCTGCTTTTGAGAGCTATTATCCGGATCTCATCAAAAATGCTACGCACATTGTAGATAATCTTGAGGGCACAGAGGAAGTAAATACCTATGCCATGGCGTTGGTAGTGAGGACTTATGCGTTGCATAGGCTGACTGACCTGTATGGAGATATTCCATATTCCGGTGCAGGAAGAGGTTTGGAAGGCCAGGATAATTGGTTCCCGGCATATGATGATCAGGAAGATATCTACACTATGATCGTTGATGACTTGCGTGAGGCCAGAGATATCCTCAGTGCAAGTGCTCCAAATCCTGGAACCCAGGACATCTACTATGGAGGTAATCTGGACAACTGGAGGCGCTACATCAACTCGTTATTACTCAGAGTAGGTATGCGATTGACTAAAGTGAATGCTACCCTGGCACAAAGTATAGTGGAAGAAGCTGTAAACCATTCTGCAGGTGTATTTACATCGAATGATGATAATACAGTTGTTATTCACAATGATGCCGCCACCAATGGTAATTCCGCAGTAATTATTTCTGATAATTATAAAGCTGGCAATGCACGAATCAGTGGAACTTTTATTGATTGGATGCAAGCAACCAATGACCCGAGGTTAATGATCATCTCTGGTGGTGTAGGTAATCCTGATGGGGATCCAACATTATGGGATACCGACCCGGCAAATCAGATCGGATTGCCAAATGGTTTAAATGCAGAGACAGCCGCAGAGTATGCAATAGGTGAAGGATTAATTGCCACGGCAGATCAATATACGATAAATCTCTTCTCATTCATCAACCCATTGTTGTATGATTTCTCAGATCCAATGTTCTTACATACTTATGCAGAAACAGAATTACTTCTGGCAGAAGCTGCACTGAGAGGTTGGAGTGTTCCCGGAACTGCCGAGGAGCATTTTGACAACGCCGTAGAGGCAGCCATAGATAAGTGGACAGCTTACGATGCAAGCTTTGAAGTAGATGATGCAGACATTCAGACTTACATTGCCGGATTGGGATTTGCTGCAGCTAGCAATGCCGACAAGGAAAGACTGATCGGTGAGCAATACTGGGCGGCTACTTTCCTTGATAACTGTTACGAGGGATATGCAAACTGGAGAAGAACAGGTTATCCTGTATTGACTCCAACAAACTTTCCTGGTAATGTAACAGGTGGTACAATTCCAAGAAGATTAAGGTATCCGGCTTTTGAGGAAAGTGAAAATCCTGACAATTATGCGGCAGCGGTTGCCAGTCAGGGACCGAATACTCTTACAACCAGAATCTGGTGGGATGTAAACTAGATTTTGATAATTTTTGTTTTTATAATAGTCAAGCCGGGACCAGTTGGTTCCGGCTTGATCATTTTCAAATTGCGCTAATTTATTAGGTATGGTTTTCCGAGTGAGATTACAAATACTACTAGCCATTGCATGCTTTTTATCCTCCATTCACCTCTATGCCCAGAATGACCAACTTTTTGAACGACTTTCACCCAGGAAAACAGGAATAAAATTCAAAAACACCATCAAAGAAACAGCCACTCAAAACGCTCTCACCTATGAAAACCTGTACAATGGTGGTGGTGTGGCGGTAGGGGATATCAACAATGATGGGCTGGAAGACATCTATTTTGTATCCAATATGGAATACAACAAACTGTATCTCAATACCGGGGATTTGAAATTTCAGGACATAACCAAAAAAGCACAGGTTGAGGGTAGGGCAGGATGGAAAACAGGGGTTGCCATGGTAGATATCAATGGTGATAACTTATTGGATCTTTATGTTTGTTATTCGGGCAAACAGGAAAAAGATATTCGGGCCAACCAGCTTTTTATCAACAAGGGTAACATGGTTTTTGAGGAGAAAGCCAAGGAATATGGATTGGATGATACTTCCTACTCCACACAGGCTGCATTTTTTGATTATGATAAAGATGGAGATCTTGATCTTTTCCTGCTTACTACGAATGTGCAGATAATCACAGAATTTGAATTTTCGGATGCCAGGGATGTGATTGACCCAAATGCCGGTGACAAACTTTTCCGAAACGATAACGGAAAGTTCACTGAAGTAACCCAGGCAGCTGGTATCAAGGCCAATTCTCTGGGATTTGGACTCGGAGTAGCTATTGCAGATATCAACAAGGATGGTTGGCCGGATATCTATGTTTCCAATGATTATATCGAGCCGGACTATCTATATATCAACAATGGAGATGGCACTTTTACTGATAAATTGACGGACTATCTGCAGCACATCTCTCATTTTTCTATGGGCTCGGATATCAACGATTTTAATAATGATGGCTGGCCTGACATCATGACCCTGGATATGCTTCCTGAAGACAACAAACGACAAAAGCTGCTATTCGGACCAGAAAACTATGAAAAATATGCACTTCAAGTGATGAAGGGCTTTTATCACCAAAATATGCGTAATATGCTCCATCTGAATAATTCTGATGGGTCATTTAGTGAGATCGGCCAGTTTTCTGGTGTTTCAAATACCGATTGGAGCTGGGCTCCCCTTTTTGCAGATTTTGACAATGATGGGTGGAAAGACCTTTTTGTCACCAATGGGTATTTTCGCGATTATACCAACAGGGATTTTCTGAAGTACAAAGGAGACTACTATTTTCAGAAACTGGTGGCCAAAGAAAAGGTAGACNCCCTGGAGCTTGCCCTGTCTATGCCCTCAACTCCTATTCATAACTACATCTTTAAAAATAACGGAGACCTCACATTCACTGATAAAAGCTTTGATTGGGGATTTGAAGAAACCAATTTCACCAATGGTGCCGCCTATGCAGATCTGGACAACGATGGGGACCTGGATCTTGTAGTAAACAACCACAACGAACTGGCTTATGTATATAAAAACTATACCAGGGAAAGAGGTGGGTCACATTATCTGTCTATTCGGTTAAAAGGCACTCAAGGGAACACTGCATCTATTGGTGCTATAGCATATCTCTATGCTTCGGGTATGGTACAATTCCAGGAACTTTATCCTGTAAGAGGCTATCAATCTACTGTGACAAACAGGTTATTTTTTGGTCTTGGTGACGTGACTACGGTTGATTCTGTCAGGATTGAATGGCCCACAGGAGGTTTCACAATGTTAAAAAATATAAAGGCTGATCAGGTTTTAGAATTATCAGAAAGTGAAAAGCAGGAAGCTGCCCGTATTGAAAATGCTTTAACTAATCAAACAGTCTTTACAAAAGCCAACGAGGTGCTGAAGTATGAGCACCTGGGGCAGGATTACAACGATTTTAAAAGACAACCCTTACTACTTACAATGATATCTGCCTGTGGCCCGAATATGTCGTCCGGTGATGTGAATGGAGATGGACGTGAGGATGTCTATGTGTGTGGAGCTGCCGGTGGACTGGGCAGGCTTTTTATTCAGCAGCCGGAGGGCAATTTTCTCATCAGTGGTCAATTCATATTTCCGGAGGATAACCTAAAGACCGATGCGGATGTACTATTGATAGATGTTGACAATGATGAGGATCTGGATGTATATATCGTGAGTGGTGGCTACCACAGCTACACCCCGAATGACCCGAACTTACAGGACAGGTTATTCCTGAATAATGGAAAAGGAAGATTTGAAAAAGCCGAACAGAGCCTGCCCGAAATGTTGAGTTCTAAATCGTGTGTCAAAGGGATGGATTTTGATCATGATGGTGATGTAGACCTTTTTGTTGGAGGACATATTATACCAGGCCAATATCCTTTACCGGCTCTAAGTTACTTGCTTGTAAATGATGGGACAGGGCGTTTTGCTAACAGGGCATCGGAACTGCTTCCTGATTTTATGGGAGGAATGGTCACAGACGCAGCCTNGGTCGACGCGAATAAAGATGGATGGGAGGATCTTATGATTGTAGGGGAGTTCATGCCTATCCGCCTATTTATTAATCAGGAAGGCAAAGGTTTTGAAGAGAAGTCTTCTGATTATTTTGATTTTCCAACAAATGGACTTTGGTCATCTATTGAGGTGGCGGATTTTGACAATGATGGTGATATGGATGTGATCGCTGGGAATTTCGGAACAAATTCTCAGTTAAAAGCATCTTACGATCAGCCTATTACACTTTACTACGGCGATTTTGATAAAAATGGGTCGGTAGATCCGATTATGGAGTATTATGTGCAGGGAGAGCCCTATCCATATGTAAGCCGGGATGAACTACTCAACCAGGTATATGAATACAGGAAGAAATTCACTTCCTATGAGGCCTATTCGGCTGCAAAGATGGAAGATATTCTTTCAAAAGACGATCTTGATAATGCCGGAAAGCTGCAGATAAATGAGCTTAGGACAATGTATTTTGAAAATACTGGCTCTAAATTCCTCGCACAACCACTTCCAGCCAGTGCTCAGTTTGCACCGATTTTCGCTATCGAGGTCCTTGATTTTGATGGAGACGGTAATAAGGATTTTATACTTGCCGGAAATCAAACTGCTATTACCATCAGAATGGGTCAGATTGATGCAAACTACGGACAATTGTACCGGGGAGATGGCAAGGGTAATTTTGAATACATTCCGCAAGCCAGGTCGGGGTTGACCTTAAAAGGAGATGCAAGGTCTTTGAAATGGCTGAATATCAAGGGGGAGAACTATCTTTTGGTGGGAATCAATAATAAAGGGGTGGATGTTTATAAGGTGAAATAGCCATGAAGAGATTGATTTTAATTTTAGCATACTTTACTGCAGCCTACCACGGATTTGCTGATAAAAAAACCAGGCTCGATGAAGTAGACCTTTTGGTTGACAATATTTTCAATCTGTCGAAAGTAATGTTGCATGATGTTGCCAATCCACCGGTAGCAAGTCGTAATTATGCTTATTCTTTGTTGGGTGCTTATGAGGTGCTAGTGGCAAGTGGAGAACTCCAGGATGTATCAAATAAGTTTTTTGAAGCTCCGGGGTTTGAAAGACCACAGTTCTCTGATGAGCTATCGAGCTCTTTTTGCTCAATCTATGCCATGCTTGAGATTGGCAAAGAAATCATGCCCTCAGGACAAATGCTGAAAGAAAACCAACAAGTGCTGTCTAACACCTATAAAAAAGCATATAAATGGACAGATGAGGAGTTAAAAAGAAATATTGATTTTGCTGTCAATACCGCTCAAATGGTACTTCGATATGCGAAGACCGATGGTTACAATGCATTAAGCACTTTTACCCGATACACTCCATCTGGCAAGCCTGGAGGATGGTATCCTACACCACCAGCTTACCTGGAACCAGTAGAACCCAACTGGAATACAATCAGAACGTTTTTCCTAACATCTGCTGATCAGTTTAAACCAGTTCCTCCTGTACCGTTTAGTACTGAAGAGAGCAGCGATTTCATTTACGCATTACGCGAAGTGTACGATGTGACAAACGAGTTGACCAAAGAGCAGAAGGAGATCGCAGCATTTTGGGATTGTAATCCATTTGCAGTTGAATTTTCAGGCCATGTTATGATTGGTTTAAAAAAAATATCTCCGGGAGGACATTGGATGGGTATTACCGGGATTGCCAGCCAGCAGGCAAAACTGTCTTTCCACGAGGCAGTTCGAGTCCACGCATTGGTAGCACTTACCCTTCACGATGCTTTCATTAGCTGTTGGGATGAAAAATATCGAAGCGACCGCATCCGTCCCGAGACTGCAATCAACCAATTAATCGATAAGGAATGGAGGCCCTTGCTTCAGACCCCTCCCTTTCCGGAATATACAAGTGGGCATAGTGTCATATCTACCGCCAGCGCTGAAATGCTAACCTACTTGTTTGGTGAGGATTTCAAATTCACTGATACTTCCGAAGAGTATTTTGGATTAAAACCAAGAAGTTTTGGTTCTTTTAAAGAGGCATGCAATGAAGCGGCTATTTCAAGATTGTATGGAGGTATTCACTACAGAGATGCTTGTGAGGACGGACAAGACCAGGGGAGAGCTGTTGGGAAATATATCATATCCCTTTTGTCAGAAGCAGGTAATCCATGATATACTCCATAAAGATCAACTCATTAAGGAGATAAGTGCTTGATACTCTGGTATAATTGCGTATTTTTAGGCAGATATAATTTTCTGGTTTCTGTGGCGTGTGCACGGTGATTACTTTTTTGCTTAAGTGGCTTATCTAAAAAAACTTCTTTTTTCACTCACTATCATTTTATTTTCATTCAATGCCTTATCACAGGACGATCAACCAGAGTTATATGTAAAAAGAGCCACAGGACCTATCAAAATAGATGGAATTCTAAATGAGCAGGACTGGCAGGTCGCTGAGAGAACTTCCCCTTTTTGGCAATTCTTTCCGATGGACACCAGTTATTCTGTATCTCCCACAATTGTAAAGTTCACATATGATGATCAGTTTATTTATGTTGGTTTTGTAAGTATTGATCCGGTGCCAGGCCCTTATGTCACCAAATCACTAAGGAGAGATTTCAGGGGGTCAGAAAATGATGCTGTCGCCATAGTATTTGATCCATTTAGGAATGAAACCAATGGACAGCTTTTTAGCATCAATCCATTCGGTGTACAGAGAGAGGCCCTCATTTCCGGAATATCTGGAAGACAACGAGTGGGTTCTACAAGCTCTGGGTTCGATCTTTCATGGGACAATAAATGGTATTCAGCAGCTAGCATTCAGGATAGCTCATGGTCTGGAGAAATGGCCATCCCTTTAAAGACTTTACGTTTCGAAAAAGGATCTACCAGGTGGAATGTGCACATGTATGCACAGGATAGTAAGACAGCCGAACAATCTACCTGGGGGCACCTTCCAAGGAACTTAAGTACTTTATCAATGTCTTATCCGGGTGTTCTGATTTTTGAAGATGCTCCAAAAAAACCAAAATATAACATATCACTTATTCCTTATGTGTCCGGCGGGGCTAATAAGGATTTTATAGCCG
>JAHCMM010000238.1 GCA_019192515.1 Cyclobacteriaceae bacterium SS2 | reverse complement strand
AACCGTTTTGATAGGGTTCACTGAGGTAATTATTTGCCTCTTCATTGTTGGTAAAGCGATTTCCATCCCAGTCTAGTTTCTTTCCTGTTCTGATGGCAATATTTCCCAATAGAACGATTTCCGTGAGGAGACTTCCATACTCAAATTCGACACCAGCAAGTTCTCCACCTTTACAGGCTTCTACCCACTCTTCGTAATGGCCGGTAGATCTCTTTTCTGTCTTTGGAGGTCTTTTATAACTTATATGGCGAGACTCAGGCAACAATCTTGGGTCATTGCCTGTGCTGTTGCACATCAAGGCACCTTTTGTGCCTCTGAAAAGAATTCCAGTGGGATGGATCTCCCGGTTGCTCTCCAATTCCTTAGGTCTTTCTGGTTTCAATCCGCCATCGTACCAGTTGAGTTTCAAAGCGGGAAATCCGTCTCGAGCCGGGAAGGAATAATGTACGATAGAGGCATTCGGATAAGTAGCCTTAAACAGTGGAGTAGAGCTGGCATAAATGCTGTCGGGTTGCCCAAGTTTCAGTGCTTTGAATACAGGGTTGAAAAAGTGACAACCCATATCACCCAGGGCACCAGTCCCAAAGTCATACCAGCCCCGGAATCTGAAAGGGTGGTAAGCCGGGTGATACGGTTGATAGGCTGCAGGACCAATAAACAAATCCCAGTCCAGCGTGTCAGGGACCGGAGGAGTGTCAGTAGGTCGCTCTATACCCTGTGGCCAAATGGGCCTGTCTGTCCAGATATCTACTTCTGCGACATCCCCGATAGCTCCATCCCAGATCCATTCGCGAATAAGCCTGAATTCCTCCAGTGAGTCTGATTGAGTACTCATTTGCGTGGCCACATTGGAGTTTCTGGCTGCCTCCCGGACGAAACGTGATTCTGCTATGGTCTTGGTCAATGGCTTGGCACAATACACGTGCTTACCACGCCGGATAGCTTCAATCGTTTGAATGGCATGGGTGTGATCCGGAGTGCCAATCATCACTGCGTCAATATCCTCGTTGTCCAGCATTTCGCGATAGTCCTGGTAATACTTTGCCGATTCCATCTTTTTCATAAAGGCTTCACCAGCATTCCGCCGAAAGTTCTCGTTGGCAAAAATGCCCTGGTACATTCTGATGTCGACATCAGCATTTGCGATGATGTTTTCTTTACCGGCACCTAACAGGTAATTTTTGCCCATGCCACCTACTCCAATTCCGGCGATATTGAGCTTGTCACTCGGAGCTGTATGTAGTTTGCCTCCCAATACAGATGCTGGCACGATTGAAAAGGTAGCTGCAGCTACAGTAGTGTTTTTAAGAAAAGTTCGGCGGGAATGCTTAAGAACTTTGGGCTTCATGATGAACAGATTTATGAGATGAGTTATTACACCCTATAAATCTAATGATCATGCCTGAAGTAACTATCCCACAGTGACCTGATGGTATAGGATTACTTCCTCTTCTTCCAAAGATGCTCGTAATCGCTGTAATCCTCTTCCTCTTCAGGTTCCGCAGCAGGAGTAACCTTCATGGCTTCTTCTGATGGTTCTGCCTGTGCAGGTGGGGCAGGGGTTACCGGAGGAGTAACCTTTTTCTTGTTCTTTTTCTCAGCGCGACCAAACAGGAAGTTAATCCCAAAGTTGATATTCGCGGCACTGGCATTTGGCACATCTATGGTATTAAAGATGTTGTCAGCCGCTACATACAACTGAAAGGTTGACAATCTGAACATCATGCCTAAACCCAGGTCTACTCCTTGTTGAGGCACATAAGAACCAGTAGCTGATGCTGTAAACCATCGACCAACTTGCTGAGTATAGCCCAGTCCTATTGATGTTTTTATCCTTCCCTGAGTCATATAGTTGGCGATGGTGGCCTGAGCCTGTCCTTTAGGGGTCACCTGATAGTCTGCAGAAAAATAGGTTCTGGCATTAAGCTTTGTTGTGAAAGTTGCTGCTACAGTATCCGGTTCCAGGTTTTTTAACGAGTCTTCTATAGCCTGACCAAAAGAATCCGGATCATCAAGATCGATACCTGAGTAGGTAAATGAAGTTCCTTTAAAATTGATCAGTTCCGCATGCTGTTTCCAGTTGATAAAACCCAGGTCGTTTACTGCAGCCCCTAAACCAAGCTTTTCAGAGAATTGCATTCTTGCACCCAGATCGAGGCCAAACCCTGCATTTTCATTAAATATGAAATAGCTTTCATCAAATTCTTCCTCTTCATCGTCTGTCAGCTGTGAGAAAGCCACAGAACGGATCTGTGCCTCATTGAATGAAGCTGTCAAGGAATAATCTGCTTCATCTGTCAGAATAGAGACGGAAAAGTTTTGAGTGCTGTTGTGGAGCATCCCATTGAGGTATTTGAAGCGCGCCCCGATAGTTGTTGGCCGATCCAGTATATTAAAAGTTTGCCCATACCCAACACCATATTCCCTGTAGTGGGTGGTGGTGTAACCCATCTGATCAGCTACAAAGTTTTGTCCGACATATGCTGCATTTCCTTTCCAAACGAAATTCATGAGATCGATTGGGTAGAAAAATGTGAAATCAAACTTGTCGTTAACAAAAAGAGAGAAATGCATATTTTCCCCAACTCTGAAACCAATCATCAGATCCGTAACGTCCAGGTCCACGTTCAGGAATGACTTCTTTTTTTGCTGGGTTCCAAGAAATTTGCCAATGTCAATTAGGGTGGAATCACCTGTTTCTGTGAAAATATCGGAAATACTAAATGAATTGTTCACGGAGAGATCTATTCCCGAAATCCCGGGTAAGCTCACAAAAACTCTTGCATCCGGAAAGTAAGCAGGGTTGTAGTTTCCACCTTGAGGGATACCTTTTCCCATGTGATAGAAACTCAGATTGTTTTGCGCCATCAAATTGCCTGAGGCTACGATCAATATTATCAGAAGAATTCTTTTCACGGTGATCTTAGTTTTCATTTAAGTTGATGGATACTTTCCCTTCGATGGCTATTGTGGTGATCAGGGAGTAGTCAGAAAAAATCTTTACAAACTGATCTTGTTGTGAGCCGAATGAGTTGAAACGGACCGTTACCTTGAGCTTCTCTGCGGTTGTCAGGGATGTAATCTTCGCTTTATCCAAAGTCACCCGAGTCTCCAAAGAGGATGCTTCGGTGGTCTTTTCATCGGGATCAAAGAGAGTAGGGGATTCGAGAATGGAGATGTTCATGATATCATCAAATGCTTCTCCATTGATATCCAGGAAGTGGACATCGATCTCACCACCAATTGGTAACTCGTTTGACGTCTTGAGAATCAGCGTAAGCGTCTGACTGTTGTCCAGTCTGCTAAGGTCTCCCAGCTCAAATTCAGTATCATATTCAAAGTCCTGTAATTTCAGGCTCAGTGGCAATTCTATTCTTGACTTGATCTTGATATTTGAATTTTTAAGCAGGAAGTTTCCATCCAGGTTGTCAGGATTGGAGATTCCAGTTAAGGAAAGATTTAGCCGATCCGGAGAGGAGCTCAGAATGTCATTGATGTTCGAATTGTCTTTGGTCATGGTGATTGAAGATGTCACGATACTACCGGCATTTTCCAATGTAGGAGCATCGATGATCTGCAAAGTCTCAGCGAATTGTCCCGTTAAAGCCATGTCTGGTTTATCTTCATACGAGGCATAGATGTTTGAAAAGTCCAGACCGGCAGGTAACCCGAAGGAGTTATCAAATGTGAAATATACCCTTGGAGCTTCAAATGACAATCCTGTGTCGGAGAACTCTGAAAACACATCAAGAGAGATCTCTTGCGACTCAATGTCAAATGTATCTGTTCCAAAACTACCATAGATAGCATCGAATTCAGGATCGATTACATCAACCTGAATATTAATGGTCTCATCACCGGAAAGTGCTTGACCTGCAGGAATAGAAATAGCTGCCTGAAGATTTACAGTAAAGACGCTTGAATCATTTTGAAAGTTAAGGAGTGTTTTATACCCGGATAAATCAGTATCCTGTGTTCGGGATATTGGAGCAACACCTGAATAGACCAGGGCAGAATTGAGGGTAATTCCATCACCTGAATTCACATTAACAAATGAGTTTGTATTGATGCTATACGCTACATCGCCAGGAAAATCAGAAATAATTGATAGGCGAAGTGTTCCGGATTCATAAAACAGTGAGTCAAGTCTTTCACCTTCATTGGAAACGTAATCAAAATTTATTTCCCTGTTGATGACGAGTGTGGTGTCTGTTGGGGGAATGAAAGGAATGGAGACGGGGCTTTCAATGGTCTTTTCATTCGAGAAGGTTGCCACATCCACAAAATCGGAAGTTAGAGAGAAGTCTGTACTGTCTTCATAGACAATGAATATCTCTTTGTTTTCAGCTTCCTGCACAACAGTTGTATCATCAGACAATTCCTTGATGAACTCACCTACAGTAAGGGTATCCTTACCAATAATAAGTGCGATTTCACCCTCGTAGTCAGGAAGATAAGTTTTGTCCAGGTTGGGAAGGTTATCAATATTACATCCCGATAGAAAAAATACTGCCAGCCAGGCGAGGACTAACAGTCTGGAAAATTTTGGCGTCATAAAATTTAATGCTTCGATGCGATGAACAAAGAAGAGCAAATAACGCTCCAAAAATTCATAAGTTCGATAATTTGACCAAATTTATCGATGGCTGGCCTTACGTTTTTTAAGCCAATTCTCTGAGGTCTACCGGCACAACTCTTGAAACGCCCTGTTCGATCATTGTGATGCCGTAAATAACGTCCGTACTGGACATTGTGCGCTTATTGTGTGTCACAATGATAAACTGGGAGTCTTTGCTAAACTCTCTGATGATTTCATTGAACTTATCAATGTTGGCATCATCAAGTGGAGCATCTACTTCATCGAAGATACAGAATGGAGCTGGTTTCAGGAGATAGATTGCAAAGAGAAGGGAAGTGGCCGTAAGAGTTTTTTCTCCCCCGGAAAGCTGATTGATGGTCAGTGGTTTCTTCCCTTTTGGTTTCGCCATTATCTCAATCGCAGAGTCCAGAGGATTATCAGGATCAGTGAGCTTTAGCTCGCAATCATCTTCTTCAGTGAAGAGCGTCCTGAACACCTTGGCAAAATTATCCCGGATCTTTTCAAAAGCATCCAAAAAGGTGGTCTTAGCAACGTTATCAATTTCACCTATGGTAGTCATCAGAGACTCTTTTGCAGTGAGAAGGTCTTCTTTTTGGTTGGTGATGAACTCATGGCGCTCTTTAATCTCTTCATAAGCTTCCATGGCCATAGGGTTGATTGGTCCCATGTTTTCCAATCGGTTTTTATGGCGCTCAGCCTTATCCCGGAGCTCATCCTCACTTTTGCTGAGGATTTCTTCGTTGTCAAAACTATCTACCTGTGAGAGGTCAATATTAAACTCCACCGATAAACGATCTTTGACAGAGTTCAGCTGCATCTTGGTATCATTCAGCTTCTCCTGCCATTCCATCAAAACATGGTCAATCGACTCTCGCTGACGCTGGATTTCACGCAGGGTTTTTTCATCTTCATCAATCTTACCACGTACCTGGTAGTATTCTTTCTCTGCTTCATTTACCGCAGATTCAATCGACTCCTTTTCATCATACATGGCCACCAACTCGTCATCACCCTGCTCTGATGTCTTGATCAGCTCATTGAGGTTTTGTGTAGTCACCTGAAGCTCTTCGGAATTCTTTTTGATTCGCTCGGCACTACCGTCGAAAGCTTCCTGCTTGTAGCTGATCTCCTGCCGGATGCTGTTGAGTTTATTTTGCTGTCTGTGGTAGAGTACATTTTCCTCATTGAAGGCTGTGGACTTCTGCGACAGCAACTCATTCAGCGATTCCAACTGCTCTTTGGCACTTGCTACTCTTACCTCAGTTTCTTCCAGCAAATTTTTGGCGTCAATGTGGCTGGGTTTTAAGGATTTGAGTTCTTCATTCAGTTTCTCAATACGGGCGACGAGGTCTTCATGCTTGGTTTCATTAGAACTCAGCATGGAGGAGAATTGCTCCTTCTTAGTTTGAAGTGTGACAAATACTTCATTGACCTGGCTGATCTCTTCTGAAAGTCTGCTCAATTCTTCCTGTTTGGATTCAGCTTTTAATCTCGATAGCTCACTCTGGGTTTCTCTGAAAGCAGATTCTGTCTGCTCCTGCTTCTTAGTGAGGGACTTGATTCCTTCGGAAAGCTTTTCAAGGTTTTTAGCCCTACCAATCCTTTTTCCTTCAAATAAACCAACCGAGCCACCAGCCAGACTATAGTTTCTTTGAGCGATCTGGCCATTCTTAGAGACGAATACTGCACCATCCGTAGGGATGCCAGGTGCTGTACCATCATATATGTACACATTATCCAGCAAGTGGGCAATGAGCTTTTGGTACTTGTTGTCGTATTCGACTACCTCAGTGGCACTGATCGTGCCTTCAAAAAGGTGAGATGAGGAAGAATGATAGCTTTCTAATCGTTCAAGCACAAAGAAACTAACTCTTCCCTGAGAAGCATTGCTCAGCAGGTTTACTGCCTTTAGGGCATCTTCATATTTGTTCACTACATAGTAATTCATGTAGGGCTCCAGGAAGTTTTCTATGGCTATGCGATATTCTTCCGGACAGGTAATAATGTCTGACAGGAGTGGAGCGTCCTTCCAGTCTTTGCTCTTTTTGAGGAATTTGATAGCCTCCGGAAAGCCTTCGAGGTTATCGACAAGTGACTTGGTGAGGTTATATTCATTTTGCTGTCTATCCAGCTGTCGGTTGATGTGTGAAAGCTCATCTCTCAGCAGGTCGATTCGTTGTTGGCAGCCTTCAATTTTTTCATTGAGGTGATCTTCCTTTTCCTTAAGTTGCTTGTAAGCCTCGGATTTGCTGGTTTTTTCCTTAGTGATGTCATCCAGCTTGGACGAAAAAGCACGAAGGTCCTGGGAATGCTGTGTTTGATCCTGTTGTGATTTATTCAACTCTGAAGTCAGCGTCTCCAGCTGAATTTCACGAATCTCAATGTCTTTGTTCAGCTGGAATACCTCATCCCGGCGGTTGCTGAATTGTTGGTTGATCTCGTTGAGGACAGCTTGAGCTTCCTGCGTTTCCGCTTTCTGTTTATCATAGTCTGACTGCAGGTTGTCCAGTCGCTTGGAGATCTGGTCCAGAATACCTTCTGCGGTTTCTCTTTCTTTTGTCAGACTCTTGAGGGAAAATGAAGCTCTTTCATTGCTTTGTTTATCCTGATCAATGAGCTCTTTTAGGTTTTCTATTCGGTCATTCAAAAATCTCTGACGCTCATTTTTGATCTTTTTATCACTCTCATATTGACGGATCTTGCTGACATGCTCGTTTAGGGTCTTTTGCCTGGTTGACAGAAGCTTCTCTCTGTTGAGCAAATCAATTTTCGTCTTTTCAATAAGAGCCTCTGTGTTTGAGAGACGAGCATTCAGTTCACCTTTCAGATCACTTTGTTTCTTGATTTCCTCTTGAATGTTTTGCTGGACCTGATTCTGATTGTCCAGTGTCTTTTTAGCTAAACCAATGCTTACCTGCTTATACTCTTCTTTGATCTCATAAAAGCGTGTAGCTTGCTTGGCCTGCTTCTCCAGTGACTTAAGGTTCTTGTCAATTTCAAAAAGCAGATCCTCTACGCGGTCCAGGTCTGCGTCTGTATCTTCCAGCTTTCGAAGTGTCTCTTTCTTCCTGATCTTAAATTTTGAAATCCCTGCTGCTTCTTCAAAAAGACTTCTTCGCGAGTTGTCCTTATCATTGAGCAGATCATCCACCATCTTGAGTTCGATGATGGCATAGGTGTTGGATGCAATACCTGTATCCAGAAAGAGGTTGGTAATGTCTTTGAGTCTGCAGGGTACTTCATTCAGCAGGTACTCACTTTCACCTGACCTGAAATAACGCCTGGTGATAGTGACCTGGCTGTACTCTGTAGGGATAAGATTTTTGGTGTTATTAAAGGTGAGTGANACCTCAGCCATCTGTGTCTGCTTCCTGGCTTTGGTCCCGTTGAAGATCACATTCTCCATCTTGTCTGAACGCAGGATCCTGGATTTTTGCTCACCCAAAACCCATCGAATCGAGTCTACCACATTGGATTTCCCACATCCATTTGGACCAACAATGCCGGTAATCCCTTCATCAAAATTGATAGTGACTTTATCAGCAAAACTTTTAAATCCTTTTATTTCAAGACGAGTTAATTGCATGTGGTTTATTGGCTTAGAAGCTAAGACGAAACATCAAATTTAGAATTTAATTTCCTATTTTTAAGCCATAATGGATGACATTCAAACCTGGATTTATATAATAATTGGTATTATCTATTTCATCGTTAGATCGTTGAAAAAGAAAGCGCCAGACCNATCAGATCAGCCTATCCCAAAAAGTGGTGGATCACAACCTGTTGATACCGAGCGACGTAGACCAATGACCTTTGAGGAGTTGCTGAAGGAGTTTACGGATCCACAAGGAAGCCGTGAAGAAGCACAGGAGACCGAGGTATTAGAAGAGGAGGAAGAGCCAGCAAGAGATAGACAAAAAGAAGAATTTATTGAGGAAGGAAAAACCAGGAGATTCTCGGACGAAGAAAGCAGGAGAGTGTACGAGGAGTCTATCAAAAAGGCCGAAGGTTACGAAATAGAGTACAACACAGACAATAAGTACCATTCTGAGAAACTGATCGCAATTCCGCATGATCATGAAGAAGAGGAAGACACTCTTGCAGATGATATCAAAGAGATGTTTGACGATCCCAGTGATGCAAGGAAGGCCATTATTCTCAGTGAGATCTTAAACAGGAGATATTAATTCCAACTTAAGAGAACCCAGTGAAGCTTTTACACCTCATAATTCTATTACTGCCTCAACTGGCTTATAGTCAATCCATCAATTTAAAATTTCAGCATGATGGTGTTCTGTTTTCTGAGGGGTCAGAACAGATACTTTTTTATCGATCAAAGGGAATTGAATCTCAAGGTAATTATCAGCGCCCTGACTATGTGCATCCACTCTATTCGCTGGATGGAGAAATCATTACGGAAGACTATCCGGAAGATCATCTTCATCATCATGGCATTTTCTGGGCCTGGCNCCAGCTTTATATTGGAGATAAACGGATAGGAGATGGATGGGAGAATAAAGATTTTAACTGGAAAGTACTTTCAGTAAAAGAAGAAGAAATAGCAGGACCTGCTAAAAGACTTGTTGCCACGGTGCATTGGACTTCACCCTTGTGGGTAGATAAATCCGGGTCGAAAATTCCTTTTGTTACAGAGACCACAAGAATAACCGTTCATCCTTCTAAGAAGGAATACCGATTGATCGATTTCGAGATTGCCATGCAGGCATTGGAGCCGGAGGTAACCATTGGTGGGTCTGAAGACCCAAAGGGTTATGGTGGTTTTTCTCCCAGGATCAGACTCCCGGAAGATATTCGTTTTTCAGACTTTAATGGAGAAATAACACCTGAGACTAACCCGGTGACCGGTATGGGCTGGCTCGATATATCCGGGTCATTGGGAAGAAATGGAAAATTGGCTGGTATAAGTATCTTAAGTCATTCTGATAATCCAGGTTATCCCAACCCATGGATATTGAGAAGCAGGAGGAGTATGCAAAATGCCGTATATCCCTTTCCTGGTGCTACTCCTGTTGCACTTTCAGAAAATGAGCCTACAATTCTCCAATATCGGCTGGTGATTCACAATGGGTTAAAGTCCTCCGAAATTGATAGATTACACAAACAATACTGTCAATAACCCTTTACCTGGTCTTGGGACTGAGTAAAACAGTTCAAATATTACCCATAAAATAAGATGAAAATAATCGTTTCATTAACCCTGTCTCTTATGATGTCCTCTGCAATAGCCCAGCTTAAGCCGGTCCAATCTGGTGTGTATAAATGGTCCAATATTCAAGTGAAGAAAAGTGAAGGGAGAGAATCGCGTAAGATACTTGAGGGCACATCTGCACATCTTGATTATCTGGAAATCCATGCTACGACACAATACCCCGGCGCCAAACCAAGCCAGATGCACGCCAATGAAGATATTGAGGAGCTAATCCTTGTAAAAGAAGGTACCCTGAAAGTGACTTATGGCGATAATGAGTCGGTATTAGGGCCTGAGAGTGTGTTTCTCCTGATGCCACAGCAGATGCATAGTCTGTCCAATGCTGGGGATGACAACCTTACCTATTATGTGGTGAGATTCAGGGCAAAGAAACCTATGAATATGGAGCGTGGTATAGCCAGTGGAGGAACTACGGCTTATGATGCGGATTTATTGGATTTTGAAACCAAAGCAGATGGGAGTGGGGGTGCCCGTGCCTATTTTGATCGGTCATCGGCTATGTTTGAGCGCATCGAAATGCATGTGACCCATCTGGGAAGTGGCAGTACCAGTCATAAGGGCCACTCCCACATTGAGACCGAAATAGTACTGATGATTTCCGGTGAAACGGAGATGAAAATTGATGGTAAGAAATATTACGGCAATTCCGGGGATCTATATTTCATGGAGTCTCAGCTGGTCCATGGGATCCTCAATATCTCTGATCTGCCTGCTACTTACTATGCATTCAAATGGAAATAAAAAAAGGCCAGTGAAAACTGGCCCTTAGAAGATTTATCTTTTGTTGATAGCAACATAATCTCTTTCGGTCTCTCCGACATATACCTGTCTGGGTCGTCCGATAGGCTCTTTGTTCTCTCGCATCTCTTTCCATTGTGCGATCCATCCGGGTAGCCTACCCAGTGCAAACATCACGGTAAACATCTCGGTCGGAATTCCAAGAGCACGGTAAATGATACCACTGTAGAAATCCACATTTGGATAGAGCTTTCTTTCTACGAAATAGGGATCGCTTAATGCTTCTTCTTCAAGTCCTTTTGCAATATCCAATACCGGATCCTGAATGCCTAGCTTACCTAATACGTCATCAGCTGCTTTCTTAATGATCTTAGCACGTGGATCGAAATTCTTGTAAACCCTGTGCCCAAATCCCATCAGTCTGAACGGATCATCTTTGTCTTTCGCTTTGGCCATCCATTTCTTGGTGTCACCACCATCTTTCTTGATGCCTTCCAGCATCTCGATTACTGCCTGGTTAGCACCACCATGAAGAGGGCCCCAAAGCGCGTTGATTCCGGCAGATAGAGAAGCATAAAGACTGGCCTGTGAGCTACCTACTATTCTTACTGTGGAGGTAGAGCAGTTTTGCTCATGATCAGCATGTAGAATAAGCAGCTTGTTTAGCGCGTCTACCACGATAGGCTCCGGATGGTAGTCCTCAGTAGGCAATCCAAACATCATTTTCAGGAAGTTGCCACAGTAGTCCAGCTTATTATCCGGGTAAAGGATTGGTTGACCCAGTTGGTTTTTATAAGCCCACGCAGCGAAGGTTGGCATTTTTGCCAATATCCTGATGATGCTCAGGTTTACTTCATCCGATGACCTGTTCGGGTCAAGGCTTTTTGGATAGAAAGCTGTAAGAGAAGTGACCAAAGACGAAAGCACACCCATAGGATGGGATGTGTAAGGAAATCCATCTAATAGTTTTTTAATGTCTTCATGAACCAGAGTGTGATTCGTGATATCCTTTTCAAAGCTCTGCAGTTTATCAGCTGAGGGTAAGTTTCCGTAGATCAGAAGGTACGCTACCTCAAGGAAAGTGGAGTGCTCTGCTAACTGATCGATCGGATAACCACGGTATCTCAATATTCCATTCTCTCCGTCCAGGAAAGTAATGGCACTTTTGGTCGAACCGGTATTTTTAAATCCCGGATCAATGGTTATTACTCCCGATTGGGCTCGAAAACTACTAATATCGATGGCTTTCTCGTTTTCGGATCCAACCAAGGTGGGTAATTCGTATGATTTACCGTCTATTATTATCTCAGCTTTTTCTGACATTTTGTTTGAAATGGTTTAAAATAATGGATTCCCTAAATATACACTTAAAATTATTTTGATAAGAGGGTATTATCAAATCTTCAATTAGTTGCCCCCAAGAATCAAAGGTAAGCCGTCGTCACCACTTCCAATAACGATAACTTTAGCATTTTGCGAATTGGCCAGTTCTCTGGTTGCTTCAATCCCACGCATTCTTAATAACTCTTTGGTTAAACTATTGTTAATAATTTCATTCGCTCTTGACTCACCTTCCGCTGCAATTCGCTTTCTTTCGGCTTCACTTTCTTCTTTCTCCAGTCTAAACTGGTAGGCCAGCGCTTCCTGTTCCTGCTTCAGTTTGTTTTCGATAGCCAATCGGATTTGCTCAGGTAGCTTAATTGACCTGATCAGCAATGCCCGCATTTGAATGTTGTTTCCGGCAGCACCAAGAATAGCTTCGGTCTCACTTTTAATGGCTCCTTCTACTTCAGGACGTTTTGTAGAGTAAATCTCTTCCGCTGTATATCGACCCATCACCTGACGCACTGTAGACCTGGTTTCAGGGATGACAAGTCTTCTTACATAATCCTGCCTGAAGTTTTCATAGATCTCACCAATTTTATCATATTGTGGGTGGAATCTTAGCGTCACATCCACATTGATATTCAATCCATTTTTGTCCAGAACATCCATGGTTTCTTCTACCTGGTTTTCTGTGACATCATAGATATAAGCATCACTCCAGGGAGCCTTTACATGAAATCCTGGTTGAATTACATTTTCTTTATCCAACTCTCCTGTAATTGTATTAAATATTACTGCGCGTTCGCCAGCCTGAACCTTATAAAGGATGCTGTTTGAAAAGTAAACCAGAATGATCAAGGCGACTGCTCCGATAATGATAAAGGGCAGAAATCTCCTGTTGTCCATAAGATATTTTATTTAAATTTTGGCTCAAAGGTAACAAGCCTGATGAAATCTTGTTATGTTTATTAAATTGGTCGCAATTGATAATAATTTTAAAATTTTTGCTGCTAAAATTGTAATCGCAACCAAATATCTGATAAAAAATTTCAAAAAAGTCAATGAGTAACACGCTTGAACAATTAAAGGAAATTTTAGGGAAACCCTATTATGACTTGGAATATCTTTTGGAAGCTTTGAAGGAAGTGCTGATGGAAAATGGTGAGGAAGAAATTTCCAAACAAATTCCATGGATCAACGAGCAGCCGCCTGACCTTTTTGATGAACTTACCGAAAAACATATCCAGTTATATTCATTGGTTTTTCAGCTGGTGAATATGGCCGAAATCAATGGCGCGGTGCAGCACCGTAGACAATTGGAAAATAAAGACCTATCCTCTGTCAATGGATTGTGGGCTCACAATATCAAAGTCCTCAAACAGGCAGGGATCTCCGAGGATAAGATCCTTGAAAGAATTAATAAGATACATGTAGAGCCGGTTTTAACTGCTCACCCGACAGAAGCTAAGAGGGCTACAGTGCTGGAGCACCACAGGGAGCTTTATCTGTTGATGGTACAAAGGGAAAACCAGATGTACACGGAGATGGAGAAGGCCAACATCCGTAATAATGTGAAGCTTTGCCTCTATAGATTATGGAAGACAGGTGAGGTGTTTGTTGAAAAGCCGGACGTCCCTTCAGAACTGCGAAATATTATGCACTACCTGGTCAATGTGTTTCCAGAGGTCATCCCAGTTCATGACAGAAGGATGAGACAAGCCTGGGAAGATCAGGGTTTCAGTGTGGATAAATTATATGAAAACAACGCCTGGCCCCGGATCACATTTGGCAACTGGGTAGGAGGAGATAGAGATGGTCACCCTCTCGTGACTGCGGGAGTGACTGCCCAAACATTGAAACATCTGCGATTGAATGCCATGGTGGTATTGAGAAGGCGGCTTACTGACCTTGTAAGACATATTAGTTTTACCATGGATATCAATGATCTGCCCTCGTACCTTAAAGACAGGATCCTTCAGATGGAGCACGAGCTGGAAGGTCGGGGAGAAGAAGCTTTTGAAAGAAATAAAGGTGAAGCATTTCGTCAGTTTACCAACCTGTTGATCTCCAAGCTTCCGGTTTCCACCAAGAGAGGCCATGCAACAGAAATCATGGAATATCCGGGGTCGTATGTTACCTCTGATGAGTTAATTGATGACCTTAGGTTGCTTCAGAAAGCCATTCTCGAGTATGGTGGGAAGCTTGTAGCCAGGGATGATATCCACAATACAATTCGGATTGTTGAGACTTTCGGCTTTCATCTTGCGAAGCTTGATGTGCGTCAAAATAGTGCATTTCACGACAAGGCGGTTGAGCAGTTGCTGGAAGCGGCCGGATTTGAAAAGACCAATTACAGTGAGTGGTCAGAAGAGGAGCGGGTAGCCTTTTTAAATCACGAGCTAAAATCCAACAGGCCTTTTACCCACCAAAAAACAAAGCTTGGTCCAAATGCAGAAGCCGTTATCGAATGTTACCGTGTTGTTGATCAGCACATAACTAAATATGGGGCCAAAGGGATTGGGTCTTTGATTGTGAGTATGACCAGGTCGGTTTCTGACCTGCTTACCGTTTATCTGTTAGCCAGAGAGGGTGGTCTCACCAAGCAAACAAAAAATGGAATGGTATCACTGATACCTGTTGTGCCTTTGCTTGAGACCATTGACGACTTGGAAAACGGGCCTGAGATCATGAAAGGATTCCTGGCTCATCCATTTACGCAGCGAAGTTTGAAATACTTCCAGGAGCAGGATAAAGAAGAGCAGATGATCCAGCAAATCATGGTTGGGTATAGTGATAGTAATAAGGATGGCGGGATCATAGCCAGTCAGTGGCACCTGTTCAAAGCCCAGTCAAGGCTTTTCGAAACAGGGCAGGAATTCTACGTTAAGATGCGATTCTTCCATGGTAAAGGTGGATCCATTAGCAGAGGAGCAGGTCCAACACACTATTTTGTGAATTCGCTTCCTCATTCTACGATTAATGGTGATATGAGGCTTACCGAGCAAGGGGAGACCATTGCACAGAAGTATGCCAACAAGGTCAATGCAGAGTACAATATCGAGTTGTTGACTTCCAGTATTGCATCTAAATCGATCTTAAGCAGACATACTGACCGCAAGCCTCATCCACTGGAGGATATTCTGGAGAAGCTTGCCCAGATGAGTAAGGCTAAGTACAGCGAACTGATCCATATGGATGGATTTGTGCAATACTTCAGGGAATCTACCCCAATTGATGCAATTGAATCAAGTAAGATTGGATCCAGGCCAGCCAAAAGAACGGGTGCCAATACCCTGGACGACCTGAGGGCCATTCCATGGGTGTTTAGCTGGAGTCAATCCCGCTACAACATGACCAGTTGGTTTGGTATTGGAACAGCTGTGAGCACCTTGAGAGATCAGGACGAAAAATCTTACAAGAAATTCAAGGAGGCATTAAAGACAGATCCTTTTATCAGGTATGTATTTACTAACGTGGATACTAGTCTTGCAGCTACTGATGAAGAGATCATGAAAGAATATGCTTCTCTTGTGCAGGATAAAAAGCTTAGGGATAAGTTTCTGAAGGTATTTCTGGATGAGCTGAAGCTTACTCGAGATATGCTCATGGAGTTGCTGGAGGAAAGCATTGATAGGCGAAGGAAAAATCATTTTTACTCGAATCAGTTGAGAGCTTCAATGATGACCCACATCCATAAGTTTCAGGTGAAGCTCCTGAGGAAATGGAGAACTGAAAAAGAGGAGAATGCATCTGAAGCAGAGCAAACCCTTAAAAAGCTACTACTTACCATCAATGGTATTGCGGGAGCAATGAGGAATACAGGTTAAAAGTATAAATGGCTAAAAAAAGGAGTGACCAGGGTCACTCCCTACAGCCATTTAGAAATTCATAATCAATCCCGAAAGGACTGAATAGCTGTATTTTCAATATCAGGTTATTATCTCTTTGGATTGGCGACTTTCACCACAATGGTGCTACCCTCAAAATCTGATTCGTTTAATGCCTCAATGGCACTTTTAGCTTCACTGTCGTCACTCATTTCAACGAATCCGTAACGTTTCGAATTACCGGTTTCCCGGTCCATGATTACTTTAGCTGAATCAACTGATCCATATTGTTCGAATAGAGAACGCAAGCTATCTCCTGTGGTCCTGGCAGCTAGCTTTGCAATAAAAATGTTCATAATAAATACAGGTAAACGGTAATAAAAAAAGTTAGGGTAGCATAAAATTTGGCTCCTTTAGTAACTGTAATATAATAATAATTTGTGGTTACCGATATATTATTACCCTGCTCTATTTTTGAGAAGACCCTGGTCAAAGACCTTCTTGTGATAAAAAATGAACTACCAGGGTTCAGGATTTCTAAAGCCTGGCCGGATATTCAATGGAGTTGTTGGCAATGATTGAGATTGCGAGTTGTTTTAAATATTTTAGCGGTTTACTAAATAACCAACTCATGCGTTTTCTTCTCCTTTTATCGGTCATTTCAATCCTGTCATCCTGTTCAAAACCCACACAGGAAACAGCTACTGAGCCATCAAAGCCCAATATTATCTATATCCTGGCGGATGATCTTGGATATGGAGATTTGAGCATTTATGGTCAGAGCAAGATGAGTACACCCAATATTGATCGACTGGCCAAACAGGGGATGTTGTTCACCCAGCACTATTCAGGAAGTACCGTTTGTGCACCTTCCAGATCTTCGCTGATGAGTGGGTTACATACTGGTCACACACCTATCCGGGGCAACCGGGAAGTCAGACCCGAAGGACAGGAGCCATTTCCTGATTCCATTCCGGTCTTACCAAAAATGATGAAACAGGCTGGTTACGTGACCGGAGCATTTGGGAAATGGGGACTTGGTTTTCCAGGATCTGAAGGTGAACCGAATGCCTTCGGTTTTGATCAGTTCTATGGCTACAATTGCCAGCGTCTGGCTCATATTTATCACCCGGATTATCTTTGGCATAACCGCGAGAAGGTAGAGTTACCCGGTAATCGGGAAGGAAAGGATCAGCAATATGCTCCTGAACTGATACATCAACAGACACTGTCATTCATTCGGAATAATAAGGACAATCCTTTCTTCCTTTTTGTGCCTACACCTATTCCACATGCTGAGCTGATTGCACCGGATTCGGTGATGGAAAGGTATACTGGAAAGTTTCTGCCGGAGAAGTCTTTTAATGGAAAAGACTATGGTGACCCCGGATATGACTTTTTTAGAGGTCCTTATGGAGATCAGGAAAATGCACACGCAGCTTTTGTGGCTATGGTGAGTATTTTAGACCGACATGTCGGTGAGATCGTGGATCTTGTGGATTCTTTGGGTATCGCAGAAAATACTATCATTATGTTTACGTCCGATAACGGACCTCATCTTGAAGGTGGGGCAGACCCGGATTATTTCGATAGTAATGGTCCACTACAGGGTTACAAGCGGGATCTATATGAAGGAGGTATCAGGGTGCCATTCATAGTTCGATGGCCAGGCACTGTAGAAGCCGGAACACAATCTGATCACATTTCTGCTTTTTGGGACATTGTGCCAACCCTGCAAGATCTCACGCAGGCACCATATGATATCAACCCTGATGGTATTTCTTTCCTACCAACATTGAAAGGTGAGCCGACTCAGAAGAAGCATGACTACCTGTATTGGGAGTTTCATGAAAGAGGAGGTAGGCAGGCCGTAAGAATGGGTAAATGGAAAGCCGTGAAATATGAGGTTTTCAGTGGGAAATCAGAGATAGAACTTTATGACCTATCTGTAGATATCGGGGAAGAAAACAATTTGGCTGGTCAATATCCGCAGATCATTGAGCAGGTCAAGACTATACTGGATACTGCCCGAACTCACAATCCGATTTTCAAGTTTGCCTCCGAAACATATGTTGCGAACTAAGGAATAGATAATTGACTTCTTGCGATCATTGATGAGATATGCTAACTTGAATGTGAGGGTACTCCACAATGAAAAGGTTAGCGGTAATTGCTTTTCTTCTTACAGCTGGGTTTGCACAGGCACAGGAGCAGGGACAGATCATCAGAAGCATCTATTTTGGTGGCGGAAGCTGGTATATTGATGAGTATCAAATCAAAGAGCTCTATCATTTCATAGACAGCTTACCCGGATCAATGAGTTACTCCATAAGTATTCATAGTCATACCGATAATATCGGTGGAGTAGAATTTAATCAAATGCTTTCCGAATACAGGAGTCAAGCTGCCCTGAGGGTTCTGCTACAGAAGGGATACCCGGAAGAATCCATTGAGATCAGAGATTTTGGACTCCATAATCCGGTCTTTGATAACAGTACACACGAAGGGCGTCTTAAAAACCGACGGGTCGATATTATTTTCTGGCCCCAGGTCCTTTAGGAGATCAAAAATCTATAGACAGCCCAAAGTATGGTGACATATATCTTGTTGCCTTATATGATCCATCCTCAGCAGGTGCAAATGCCCAATAGTAATCAACACCTAATGCCAGGAATTTATTCATGTGATATATAAACCTGACTTTAGCTAAAGAATTTTCATCGAAAGTAAATGCATCTTTTAGAGTCGATAGGTTTCCTTTGATGTAGTTGGCATGCATCGAAACTTTGTCTCCAAGTCGCTCAAGATCAGCATTTAATCTGACCACTGCTGGTGCTTCATCCGATATTTCATCCGGAATCATCAGACTACCACCTAGCTGTACTTTGTGGGCAATATGCCCTTGCAGGCTTCCGTAAATCCCACTCATTTTTGGAGCACCATTCAATGAGAGAATTTTGGCATCCTTGTTTATTTCATAGCTGGCATCAAAAAACTGAGGAAGGTAATTCTCGGTGTAATTGAGCCTTTCTATTCTGATGTCTGTATTAAACAGGTCTGCAATGAAATTTAACCTGAAGTTCAATCCGGTACTGAAGCCTGATCCGCTAGAGAAACCGTCGCCCAAAGTGTCTTTCACAGCCTGGTTAGCCACGTTCAGCTTACTATAGGTCGTGAACAGGTCGATCTGGATAAATGGAATACTAAGCAGCGTGATGCCTGCATCAAAACCAAGGGCACTTACGCCATCCCGAGTGTATTGATAGGTAGTAGATGTGCTGTCACTGGTAGGTATGGCTGTTTGATCTTTGTCCAGGATGTACTGACCACCTACCTCAAAGGTGCGGACAATAGGAATTCCTGATTGAGCCAATGGCCTTGTATATGGCCTGATGGCAAAGAGATTCAGTGAAGCAGGGTTAAAATCACTGTACAAACCTTCCAGACCGACTAGTCCCCTGAAATTCAGGTCATAGTGAAGACCGAGTTTCCTTTTTTCGTAGCTCGTAGTGTTGGTATAGTTGTTCACCAGGCCTCCAAAACCTATCATGGCACTACTTAGCTCACCAATCCTAAAGTAAATCGGATCGCGCTTTTGGTTTCCAAGCCTCAGGTATCTGATCAAGCGGGCAACACCCACACCATCCTTAAATATTTCCGTTCTAAATGAATTGTTTTGAAGACCATAAAGCACTGGTACATTAAGTCCCAATCCTACTTTACCTAAACTAAACTCCGGGGAGAGTACCAAACCGACATAATATTGACCGTCAATTTCTGTAAAGGTGAATCCACCGGTAAAGGACCCTTTATTTTCTCCGGAAGGTAAACCCGCTCTGAAATCCTGAACAGGGGGGAGGTCTCTATTTTCACGAACTTTCTTTTCCTTCTTAGGTTTTTCTTCCTCTTCTTCTGTGAGGTCTTCAGCAAGCTCTTCCTCAGGTTCGGGTTCTATAGGTTGAGTAGGCTCTAAAACAGTATTATCCGGGGGGATTGTATCTGCTGCATAGGTGTTCGTTGCAGGCTCAGGTACCGTATCAGCAACATAAGTTTGAGGAGCCGGAGCTGGATCGACGGGAATATCTTCAGTGGTTGTCTGTTCAACCTGAACTTCTTCCTTATCTTTCTTTTTCTTCTTTTTTTTCTTCTTATCATCTTCCCATAGATAAGAATAGTCAGCAAAAGGGTCTTCCTCCTGTGCCATCACTGGCTGAACAAGTCCAAGGAGGTAAACGATAAAACAGAGTGATAGTAACGATTTTAGCATAGCCGGACTAATAAAAGTTCAATTTTATTTAAAAATAATCTAAATTCTGTAAAATTTAGACCCTCAAACCATCGAATTAGTTGACCTGAATTAAAAAGTAATTCTTTTTCCCCTTTTGTGCCAGTAAATATTTCCCCTGTAAAAGCTCCTTATCAACAGGTTCATCATCCGAGACTATTTTCTTCTTATTGATACTTACACCTCCGCCCTTTATCATTCTTCTGGCTTCTCCTTTGGATGGAAATACGATGCCATTGGTAACTTCACTCAGGAAATCAGCTACGTTTTGTACCTCATCAAGAGAATCCTTACTGATCGTTGTCTGAGGGACTCCCTCAAATACCTGTAGTAAAGTTCGCTCATCCAGAGACGCCAGATCTTCAGTTGTCGATTTTCCAAACAGGATAGAAGAAGCCTTCATGGCAATGTCCAGATCCTTCTCAGAATGTACCCTGATTGTTAGTTCTTCTGCCAGTTCTCTTTGAAGTAACCGCTGGTGTGGCGCCTCCTGATGTTGGGCTATCAGACCTTCTATGGTTTTCTGGTCACGTGTGGTAAAGATCTTCATACATTTCTCTGCATCCTCATCGCTCAGGTTGATCCAGTATTGATAAAACTGGTAGGGTGAAGTCTTTTCCGGGTCAAGCCATACGTTCCCGGATTCTGATTTACCAAATTTCGATCCGTCCGCTTTGGTGATAAGTGGGGAGGTAATCGCAAATGCCTCTCCCTGACCTTTTCGCCTGATGAGCTCAGTGCCCGTAACAATATTGCCCCACTGATCGGAACCACCAAGCTGTAGCTTCACATTTTTGTTTTTCCACAAATAGTAAAAATCATACCCCTGGATCAATTGATAAGAAAACTCAGTGAATGAAAGACCGGTTTCCAGCCTGTTCTTCACAGAATCCTTACTCATCATATAATTTACAGAAATATGTTTACCCACATCCCGGATAAACTCAAGNAAATTGAACTCCCTGAACCAATCATAATTGTTAACAATCTCAGCCGCATTTTCACCTTCAAAGCTTAAGAACTTCTCCAGTTGAGCCTTTACCTTTCCTAGGTTATGATTCAGCGTTTGCTCGTCCAGCAGGTTCCTTTCTGCAGATTTTCCTGAAGGATCTCCCACCATACCTGTTGCACCGCCAACCAGTGCAATGGGCTTATGTCCGCAGGTCTGCAAGTGGACCAGTATCATGATCTGTACCAGATTACCAATGTGTAATGAATCCGCAGTAGGGTCGAAACCTATGTATGCTGCCGTCATCTCCTTATTCAGCTGTTCTTCTGCACCAGGCATGATGTCATGTATCATGCCTCTCCATTTCAATTCGGAGACAAAATTTTTCATATAGTGGTATATTGTTTTGTAATTTTGAGAGCAAAAATAGGGTCCTTTTCTGTTTTGAGTCTCATAACATCTCCTTTCTTTCAGCCAACACGTTGTCACCAGATAGTATTTATTTTATCGCTATCATATTTTCTCTTATCGGCAGCAAATGCGCAGGAAAATCTCCACACACTTCCCCGATACAATAAGGAGAGTAAAGCGTTGATCCAACAGATCAAAGAAAACACGAAGACAGAATTAGATAAACTTACCTTAGCCACCAGACCGATTTACTCTTCTCATCTGGTGGAAACAAAAAATTATCAGATTGAGAGAATAAAAGATGAGGCTTACTTCAGGTCTGATTCTCTTGAAGAGATGGTTGTGGAGGTAGCAAACCGAATCATTGAGGCAAATCAACTTAATATAATAAATCCCATCTTTCTTATTAATCATGAGCCATATGCCCAGGCTTTAACCTACATGAATGGGGTATTTGAGGTTTCGATTGGTCTGTTTTCGGTAATAGAGAATAAAGATCAATTGGCATTTGTTCTGGCACATGAATTGGTTCATAACGTGGAATATCACGTGGCAAATGCTGTGTTTGAAGCTTACGAGTCAGATATTGAAAAGACTGTTATTAATGAATTTTCAAGAATAAGAAATGGAAACGGCACGCTTGAAGGCTTAAAAGTGATGCAGGCTAAATCGTACAGCCTCTTTGAGGTTTCCAGGACCAATGAGATTATCTCAGATACCCTGGGGTTGGCTTATATGTCAAAAGTCGGATTTGATGTAAAGGAGGCTCAGCCTATACTAAGTGCCATGGGGTACAGGTACATGGAGAGCGATCATTCTGTGGAGCATCTCCTGGATCAGCTATTTAGGAAACAGTACCCCTTAAAAGCTTTTTGGCTCGACAAAGGGTTAAATATCTATTCCAAAAGGCCGGACGTTTTGTTTGTATTTGATACGGACTCAATAAGCACTCATCCTGATATGGAAGTTAGGATCCAGAACCTCGTGAAAGCTACCGGGGATGACTATTCTAAACCCTTAAACCTGAATTCAATTCACGATCTTGAGCGGTTGAAATGTGTGATTGATGGAGCATATTCTGCCAGGCAATATGATGTGTGCCTGTATCTGTCTCTGTTTTTATTGGCTCAGGATTCATCTCTACAGCGCAATGATAGCTTTCTCGTCTCGGCTATTTGCAAAGTATTTCTCGGACTGCACAAAGCAAAATATGACAACTTAATCAGCAATCATTTTTCGATGTATGTAGACCGGTACACTGTTGACTATACTGATGATCTGAGACAGATTAATTGGTTTTTGCATAATCTCACGCTGGAAGAGTTAGCGGAGGTAGGCTACCAGTTTCTCAATAAGCCAGTGAATTTTGATATGGCAAATGAGGAGAATTATTGGCTCCTGTATCAGTTTTCAGATCTCACGAAAAGAGAAAATGTGGCTGAAAAAATTAAAGATTCATATCAAGAGAAATTTCCAGGTGGGAGATACCTAAAAGAATTCGAGTAGAGTCTTCTTCTTAAATATGATTTAATCTTATTATTGCCGAATGGCTGAATACAACGAGATCATCAAAGCTCAGCAACAGGGGAAATTTGCCATGGTGTACTTTTTGCATGGTGACGAACCCTTCTTCATTGACAATATCATTGAAAACATAGAGCTGAATGCGCTTGATGATACCCAGAAGAGCTTCAACCAGTATGTCCTGTATGGCAAGGAAACAACGATAACAGATATCCTGAATATTGCCCGAAAATACCCGATGATGGGGGAGCGTCAGGTAGTGATCGTGAAAGAAGCCCAGGAAATGAGAAGCTGGAGGAGTGAAGATCAAACGAACCTGTTAATCCACTACCTCGAAAATCCAACCCCAACTACAGTTTTGGCTTTTAGTTATAAGTATAAAACTCTGGATAAGCGGACCAAAATTGCCAAAGCGATAGATAAAGGGGGTGAAGTGATGCTTTCCAAGAGGCTTTATGACAACCAGATCCCCGATTGGCTGAAGTCTTACACCAAAGTGATGGGTGTAAATCTGAGTGCTAAGGCAGCCATGATCATGGCTGAAAATATTGGCAACAATTTGCAGCGTCTGGCCAATGAGGTAGATAAACTGAAACTCAATACCAAGCCAGGTGAGGAGGTCAACGAACAAACAATCCAAAAATTCGTTGGCATCAGCAAGGACTACAACACCTTTGAATTACAAACAGCGATTGCCTTGAAGAACACGACAAAAGCATTCAAAATTGTAAAGTATCTGGCTGCAAATTCATCGGCAAACCCGCTTGTGATGACTTTGGGTAGCTTGTATTCCTTTTTTACCAAAATCCTTATTTTACACCACAATGGGGCTAATGATAAGAATGAGGTTTCACGATTAATAGGGGTACACCCGTATTTTGCTGCTGAATATTTGCAAGCGAAATCCAACTACCCGGAACCACTGGTAACCCGAAACATACAATGCATTCATGATGCTGATCTGCAATCAAAGGGAATCGGTTATGCCACCATGAGTGAGGGAGATATTTTACAAGAATTGGTATATAAACTGATACATTGATACCAACCATTACATTTGCAACGTTTATGGCTAAACAGGTAACCCAGGGTATGCGTAATTTGATGACAGTTGTTCTTTGTTTCAGTTCGGTACTGGTCTTTGGTCAGCAGACCATATATCAGGAGACCGGAGAGGCACTATTCTCAGACGCACTTTCGCTATATGAATCAAATAATTACCTGGTTGCACTTGAAAAGCTCGATAAATATCTGGAGCAGGGAGGAGCATTAAAAAGTGAAGCGACNTACTATAGGGCTATGTGCCTGCTGAAAACGGGTGATAATCGGGGGGAGCGTGAACTTGACAAATTTGTAAGTACTAATGGAAGTCATCCACTTGCCTCCAGTGCATATTTCTACCTGGGGAATTACTATTTCTCGAAGGGAGATTTCAAAAAAGCGCGAAAATCTTATGAAACAGCAGACATTTCCTCGCTAAGTAATCAGGAGAAGAGTGAAATGTTTTTCAAGCTGGGGTATTGTCTTTTTCTGAATAAAGAAACAGATAAGTCTGCCATCAACTTCAGAAACTCCATCACTTCCGGTAAACAATATGAAATACCTGCATCTTATTACCTGGGATATATTCATTTCCAAAAAAATGAATTTCCGGAAGCACTGAATTACCTGCTTAAGGTGGGCGACAACAGTGAATACAAGCAACCGGCTTCTCAACTGATTGCCAATATCTATTATAAGAGAAAAGATGAACAAAAGCTCGTTAGCTTCACCAATGATAACTTTGGTTCGGCTGACAAAGAGACCCAGAAGCTGTTCAACAGACTTTTGGGTGAGCTATTCTTTGATCTGAAGAAATACCAACAAGCTGTTAGGTACCTGCAACAACATCTGGAGCTGGCTGACAACAAAATGAATGAGGAAGGGTACTACAAGCTAGCCTTTTCATATTATATGATCAAGGATGATCAGCAGGCCATTACTTATTTCCAGAAAGCTGGATTGGGTTCAGGGCCCATGAGTCAGACAAGCTCTTATTATTTAGGGCAGCTTTATCTCAGAAACAAAAACCCGGAATTTGCTATCAGATCTTTTGAAAAAGCATTGAACGGGTCCAATGAAGAAATCAAACTCGAGAGTGCTTTTCTGGTAGGTAAGATCAACTTTCAACAGGGGCAGTTTTCGGAGTCTATCAGGTCATTGCAGCAATTTTTAAAGCAGTACCCAAATAGTAAGTTTAAAAATGAGGCTAATCAGCTACTTGCCAATGCCTTTCTGAAAACTTCCAATTATGATCAGGCGATCGCTTATCTTGAGTCAATTCCAAACAGGAGCTACGATCTCAACAAGGCATATCAAAATGCTACTTTCCATAAAGGTCAGCTTGTTTTCAATGACTCCAGGTTTAGTGAAGCTGCCAAATACTTCAAAAAGTCTGTTTCAGCGCCGATAGATAAAGAGATCAATGCCAGAGCCAATTACCTGTTGGGTGAATGTTATTCCCTGGTAGAGAATTATCCTCAGGCCATCAATGCTTTTGAGCAGTGCAAGAGAGTGTCTAACAGATCTGATATCTGGAATATCAACTCGGACTATGGTCTGGCATATATTTATTACAACCTGAAGGATTACAACCGCGCCAGGGACTATTTCAGCAGTTTTACCAGCCGGTCAGGAAAATATCACGACTTTTATCTGGACGGGATGATGCGACTTGCCGATTGTCATTACGTGCTCAAAAACTATTCGCAGGCGATCCAGCAATATGAATATCTGACCAGGGAGCCAACGGTACCCAAGGATTACATTTATTTCCAGCTTGGGCTAACCTATCAGCTCAATAATCAGCCTCAAAAAGCCATCAACAGCTTTGAAGTGGTTGTCAATTCTGAGTTTCCTTCTACTTATAAAGACAATGCCCTTTTTCAGATGGGAATTTCTTACCTGGAGGCCAGCCAGTACAAAAACGCCATTACATATTTCGATCGTTTTGAGCGTGATATGTCTACAAGTGGTTTGATGCCCTATGTGAGAAGTAAACGGGCCCTTTGCTATTTCAATTTGAATCAACTGGAGTACGCAGCGAATGACTATCGGGCCATACTGGAAAATAATATTACCCATCCCAGTGCAAATGATGCTTTGCTTGGGCTCCAGGAATTGAGGAAAAAGGGATTAAATATTCCCTCTTTTGACAGATATATGAGTGCCTATCAGCAGGCAAATCCGGACGACAGTTCTCTGGAGGTGATTTCATTTGAATCAGCGAAAACCTACTACTATAATCAGGAATATGCAAAGGCGATTGAAGCATTGAAATCTTTTCAGGACAAGTACCCCAAAAGCAGTTACACCGAGGACGCGTCCTACTTTCTTGGAGATTCATATTATCGGATGGAAGATTGGCCGAGGGCTGTAGAAGTTTTTACCAGGATCACTAAAAATACTTCCTCCAATTACCTGAGCAGGGTGCTGGATAAGAAGGGTAGAGCCTTGATCCGAATGAAAGAATATCAGCAGGCCATCTACAACTACGACCAACTGGCTGCATTTGGTCTGAACAGAAAAGATCAGTATCTGGCTGATGAAGGGAAGATGCAGAGTTACTTTAGCCTGGCAAACAATGACAGTGCCGTTCATTATGCTAAGAAAATCATCGAAAGTGAGTGGAAACCTGTGGGAGCTGAAGCCCAGGCCCAGCTGGTTCAGGGAAAGGTATTTCTCAATATAAAACAGTATGATAAGGCTGGGACAAGTTTTCAGCAGGTGCTAAAGGACAATAAAAGTGAAACTGCTGCTGAAGCCAGGTATTATCAGGCTTACATTCAGCACCTCCAGGGAAATTATAAGTCATCAGTAGAAACCTTATTTACCTTAAACGAGGAATATGCGTCGTACGACTTTTGGATTGGAAAATCATTTATTCTGATAGCTGACAACTATATGAAGATGAATGAGCTGTTTCAGGCCCAGGCTACCTTAAATTCTATCATAGAAAAGTCACCCAGTAAAGCTATTGTAGATGAAGCCCGGAAAAAGCTTGAAAAGCTGGAAGTGGAACGAAGCAAAGTAATTGAAAGTGATACGGTCAAAAATGGTTAAAATACGATTACAGTTATTTACACTACTCTTTACATTGGGCTGTATTTTTTCTGTTACAGCGCAGGACCAGGGAGAAATAGAGGACACTCAGGTAGTTATTGAGAAGGATAAGCCATTGACTTTGCCAAAGGCAAACAGGTTGTACAAGCCTACTGAGATCAGCATAAACCAGTTTCAGCCGGCTCCCGTTGAGTATTCCTTTTCAACAATAGACATTCAATCCTCTGAATATAACCCGGGCTTAAGCTCCAGGCAGTATAAACCAAAGGGTGAGGCTAACCAGAACGATAATTATATCAAACTTGGCTATGGAAACTATCAGTCTCCCCTGGCAGAAGGGAGCTACACTACAAGACTTGAAGAACATTACTTCAATGCTTTTGTGTTTCATGAAAGCTTTGGTAAAGGGCCGGTCAGAGACAAGCAAAGTGCTTTTTCCGATACCCAAATAAAGCTCAAAGGCCATCTGCACGGAGATTTTCATGTAGACCCCTATGTAAATTATTCGCGATCAAGCTATTATTTCTATGGAAGAGATACTGCGAATGATTATATCAACCCACTTATCATTGATGATAAAATAGCTTTACAAAGCATTGTTGTAGGTACGGTATTCAGGCAGGGGATGGATAGTAAATTGGACTACACCCTAAGACCCAACTATAGAAATACGGTAAACAAAGTTGTCGGTGACAATAAACTCGCAGTTGAATCTGAGCTGTCAGTGGAGGGAATGGCTGCATATCAGCTTTCAGACAATCTCAATGCAGGTGCTACACTAGCTCTTGCCACTACAAAATACGAAAGCTCCTTTTTACAACGACGGAATTATATTAGTCTCAACCCAAAAGCCACTTACACATTCGATAAAGGTAGTTTTGGTGCCGGTTTTACAATAGCTACTGCAAATGATACTACCTCCGAAAGCAGTTCTTTGTTTTTCTTCCCTGACATTGACTTTCATTTGAATCTGTCAAATGACTTCTCAATCTATGGATTGGCTGGAGGGGGCCTTAAAATGGTTGGCTTGAACTCCCTTTCTAATGAAAACAGATACCTGGAAAATGGATTGATGCTCTTGAATCAAAGCAATAAAGTAGACCTGGAAGGGGGCTTCAAATCCAGGATACTTAATCAGCTGGTTCTTCAGGGTTCACTGGGTTACAGCCTCATAGAAAATCTTCCGTTTTTCATGCACAATGCATCTGATTCTTCCCGGTTCATAGTGGTTTATGATTCAGGGAGTATGGTAAGGACTACACTTGGAGTAGATGCCGCCTATTTTTTCAGCAATAAGTTTTCTCTCAATTATTCAATGGAATACTATGGTTATGCCATGAATAAGCTGGAGGAGCCCTGGTATAAGCCTTCGTCCAGGATGGATATCTTGGCTAGCTTCAAGCCAAATGAGCAATTAAGAATTAATTTAAATACTGTCTTCCTAAGTGGCATAAAAGCTCCGTCACCGGCTGATGAGTCTGTCATAAATCTTCCTGCTATTTTTGATCTTGGCCTGAGTGTTGACTATGCCATAAATGATCAGTTTTTGATTTTTGGGCAGACTAGAAATATGGTAGGGGGCACCTATGAGCGCTATTTGAATTACCCTGTAAGAGGCTTTTCATTTAAGCTGGGTGGGGTTTACATGTTTTAGGCACAGATTCAAAGTTTAGGTTGATGTTTTGGAATAATCAAGTTTTTGTTATCTTGAACCCGAATTCGTATAGCCACCTTTGTAATTTACTAACTAACCGACTTTTGCATGGCTGATAAAGACAAGGACGAAGAAAAATTTGAGGATGATGAAGATTTTGGCTTGCCGGAGCTTCATTACGAAGAACTAGACGACGATAGTGATTCATCCTCAGATGAAGAGGAAGAAAAACCAGCAGAAAAACCCGAACCCGAAGAAACAACACCCGACCCATTTGGTGAAGAAAGTACTTCTACAGGGAGCGATGAGACTTTTTATGAACAGGAGTCTTTTGATGAATTTAAAGAAGACAGTGCTGCCGGTTCTGTTTTTGATAGTGATGAAAGCACTTCCACAGAAAGCTTTGGAGATATTTCCACTGAATCTCAATTCGGTGTAGCTGATACCTATAAGGAATCACAATCTGCTCATTCTTATGCGGATTATTACGACGATGATTCTTCTAAAAGGGCAAAGTCCAATTTTATGAAGATTGTGATTATAGGCACTCTGTTATTTGCCTCTATCGCCATTGTGTTCGTGTTTTTTATGGGTGGTGACAACTATCTGGGATTTGGCGAAAAGCAGGAAGAAACTGCTCCTCCTGAAGAGCCGATAGAGGAGACTACTCCTGTGGATACTATGTCATTTCAACCTGTGGAACCAGAGCCGGTAGTAGCCCAACCTACACAAATGGCACCAGGAGAGATTACAACTTTGGAGCAAAGAACTGGTAAATCATACGTGGTGATCGGGAGCTTTTTTGATGGTGATCTCGCAATGGACTTTGCTAAGGCGCTGGCCCAAAATGGTCAGAGTCCGCAAATAATACCTCCATTCAGGGATTACCGGTTTTATCGTGTAGCCATAGCTGAATTCGGTACATTCGCAGAAGCAGAGGCTCAGGCTCCTTCGTATGGAGAACAATTTGGCCGAGAAGCCTGGCCGCTTCGATATTAAGCAAACAATCTTTGCAATCTGCCGTATATTTCTGCGTTGAATGCAGAGATTGTTTGGTATTGTTTAACGTTTTCACTTAACCTTATTTGAATGGAACCTTCTGAAGGTCTAGAAACCATTTCCCTTCTTGAACTTTTGTTGCAAGGAGGGTATATGATGATTCCCATCCTGTTATTATGGATAGGCTCAATCTATATTTTTGTTGAACGCATCTTATTGATTAGAAATGCTTCTCAAACACCTGACAATTTCCGGGAAAACATCCGGGATAGAGTATTGGCAGGTGATGTGCAGGGAGCAAGAGCTATATGCTTGCAGACAGATACACCAATCGGCAGGATGATCGAAAAGGGTATCAGCAGGATCGGCCAACCTCTTAAAAACATTGAGGTAAGTATCGAAAACATTGGTAAGGTTGAAGTCTACAGGCTAGAGAAGAACCTGAGTATGCTGGCCACAATCTCCGGAGCCGCCCCTATGATGGGATTCCTGGGTACCGTTACAGGTATGATCCAGGCATTTATTTCCATCGCTCAGGAAGAAGGTGCTGTAAGTCCAAAACTACTTTCCAGTGGTATTTATGAGGCTATGGTGACAACCGCAGCAGGACTTTTTGTGGGTATTCTGGCTTATTTGGGATATAACTACCTGGTGAGTAGAGTGCAAAAATTAGTTCACAGAATGGAAACAACTGCGATAGATTTCGTTGATTTATTACAGGAACCTCAAAGAAAATGAATCTAAGATCAAAGCATAAGATTGAAGCAGCGTTTAGCATGTCCTCCATGACGGACGTAATTTTCCTGTTGNTTATATTTTTTATGCTGACTGCTTCTTTTATTACCCCTTCGGGGTTGCCAGTCAATCTTCCTTCAAGTAAGAGTTCGGAGATTGTGATCCAGAAGGTGAGTGTGACCATTACGGATGACCTGCAGTATTATGTGGATCAGAAAAAGGTGACGCTTGGTCAGTTGGAGGGCGTATTGCGCAGTGCTTTTTCCGGTAAGGAAGGCGTGGTGGTTTTGCATTGCGACAAAAAAGTACCAGTGGATAATTTAGTTCAGGTAGCCAGTATTGCAACTGCACTGGAGGCTCGTGTTTCTATTGCGACCAAACCCAATTGATTTTGGACAAGGATAAAAAATATCGACGTATTGGATGGTGGACAGCCATTTTGACCCAGGTGGTCATGTTGATATTGTTTTATTTCCTGATTGCCTGGAAAGAGCCATTTCCACCCATCCCTTCTTACGGAATCGAGCTGAGTTTTGGCTTGGATCAGACAGGACAGGGAGAAGTAGCACCAGCTACACCACAACCACGCGAAGTAATTGAAGAATCCGAACCCCAGGAAGAGACCGCGGAAGCTGAGGAAACCTCTGAGCCTGCAACCGAGGAGGTAGTGGAAGAGGCGGAAGTGCCAACCGAACCGGTTACCCAAACCCCTAGCCCTGATGTAGTAGAGAAAAAGGTGGAGGAACCAAAACCGAAGCCAGAGCCAGTAAAAACGGTGGAACCTGCTAAAGAGGTAAAAAAGGAAGAACAGAAGCCAGCCAGTACACCAACAGTGAGTGAAAAACCATCTCCATCACAGGGAAACACCAATGAACCAGGAGATCAGGGAAAGAAGGAAGGCAAAGTGGATGATAGAGCCTTGTATGGAAGTCAGGGAAGCGGGGGCAATGGTGCTAGTCTTCAAATGACCGGATGGGTATGGGATTTCAAACCAAATCCAAATGATAAATCCGATGAGACTGGTAAGATCGTTTATAAGATTACAATTGATGATGAGGGTTATATTACCAAAATAGACCTTGTTTCAAGTACAGTAAGCCCAGAAATTCAACGATTGTATAGGCAATCCGTTGAACGTTTGTCATTCAGCAAAACAAGTGAATACAAACCGGCTCCAGAGTCAACAGGTACCATCACCTTCATTATCCAGACCAAATAAATGAATTACGAGGAGTCTTTGGACTACCTGCTGGAACGACTGCCAATGTTTCAGCGGGTTGGAAAGGCAGCAATCAAAAAAGATCTGGGAAATACCCTTACGCTACTAAAAGCATTGGGGGATCCCCATAAAGAGTTCAAATCCATCCATATTGCTGGCACGAATGGAAAGGGTACCTCTGCTCATGCATTAACCTCCGTATTGAAGGAATCCGGATACAAAACAGGACTGTATACTTCACCTCACCTGAAGTCCTTCACTGAGAGGATCCGAATCAATGGCAATGAAGTCTCCAAGCAGTTTGTTGCAGATTTTGTTACCACTAATCAGGTTTTAATTGATCAGGTAAAGCCTTCCTTTTTTGAAGTTACAGTGGTTATGGCATTTGAGTATTTCAGGCAGGAGCAGGTGGATATTGCTGTGATAGAAACCGGGCTGGGGGGCAGGTTGGACAGCACCAATGTAATTCATCCATTGCTGTCACTGATTACCATGATCGGTTATGATCACATGGATTTGCTGGGAGATACACTGGATAAGATTGCTGTAGAGAAAGCAGGCATTATCAAGGAGAATGCACCTGTTGTGATTGGCAACAATCAACAGGAGATAACACATGTATTTGAGGAGGTGGCCAGATCCAAAGGAACAGAAATCCATGTTTGTGATGATTATCAGGTGATTCCGGTTGAGAAAAATTTGCACCATTATACTTACAACGTCTTTAAAAAAGGCCAGCTGTTATTTCAAAACCTAAGCACAGATATTACCTCAACCTATTTTAGTTACAACATTCCAGGGGTACTCAAAACACTCGAGTTGCTAGATTTGGGACCAATGAAGATTGATCAGGGAGCAATTACCCGGGGTTTTAAACTAATCAAACCTTCAACAGGATTGAAAGGTCGGTTACAGGTAATTGGAGAATCACCCATGATCATAGCAGATATCAGTCACAATCAGCCCGGTCTGATCACATTGTTTGAGCAGTTGAAACAAGAAACGAAGGGTAAGTTACATGTGGTTTTTGGCGTTGTCAGAGATAAAGATCTTGCAGGTATTTTCCCCATCCTGCCACAGGAGGCCTCATTCTACTGGACCTCTTCCAATGTGCCTCGGTCACTTCCAGCTGATGAACTAAAAATAGTTGCCGAAAACCACGGAATAGACGGTCCTGCATTTCAAAATGTAAATCATGCAATAGAAGAAGTACGGAAATTAGCCTCAAAAGAGGATACCATTGTGATTTGTGGCAGTACCTTTGTGGTTGCAGAAATTGATGATTTGTGAGACAAAAGCTGATACGATTCGAGGCGAACAAGCTTAGAAAAAACATTATTGAACCGGGTAAACCGCTATTTGACCAGATAAAGGGGAAGTGGAATCAACTTTACTTCAACAATAAAAACCCGATTGTCATAGAATTGGGTTGCGGAAATGGTGAATATACTGTCGGTCTTGCTGAGAAAGATCCTGATCGGAATTACATAGGAATTGATGTGAAGGGAGACAGGATCCATGTTGGCAGCTCCTATGCTATGGAGAATAATCTGGATAATGTAGGCTTTCTTCGAACTTCCGTTCATCAGCTGGAGAATTTTTTTGAGGAAAACGAAGTGGCAGAAATCTGGATCACCTTTCCTGATCCCAGGCCTAAAGATCGGGAAGAGAGGAGGCGGCTGACCTATCCGAGGTTTATGGATATCTACCGAAAGATTTTATCCGAAGATGGGGTGGTAAAACTAAAAACTGATAATACCGGGTTCTTCGAGTATACTTTGGATTTACTGCAACAAGGAATCGTTAAAAATAAAGCCCTGAGCTATACTAAAGACCTGGATAATTCAAAGATGAATGAAGAGCACTTCGGGATAGAAACCAAATACGAAAGGATCTGGAAAGAGCGTGGATCCAGGATAAAATATCTGAAGTTTCAATTTGAAAATTACAACTAAATTTGCCCACTGGTTGTCAAACTAAAAACAAATAGGATAGATGAATAAGCAAAGCATTTTATTGAATGTAAAGTTTTGGGTATTAGCTGTTGGAACTTCCTTGCTGGCTTCATGCGGGTTAAATTCACCTGAAAATGTGTTTGATCCCATTGAACAATTTGAAAAGGAAACCGAAGCTATTGATGCCTACCTGGAAGCAAATGACATCGAAGCGGAAGTAGACAGTGTTTCACTTATTCGGTATGTGATGGTAGAACAAGGAAGCGGGGAGATGCCGGAAGATACTGATGATATAAATATTGATTACGAAGGCAAGTTTCTGGCTAATGATCAGGTATTTGATAGCGGGGAAAATAAAACTTTTACTCTTAGTGGTCTGATCCCAGCCTGGCGATTGATGATGCCACAGGTGAAAGAAGGAGGAACAATTATCTTCTACGCACAATCATATTATTGCTACGGAAACACCAACCTGGGAAGTATTCCGGCAAATTCTACCCTGATTTTTGAGATCACACTCAACTCAATAAAGGCGAATAATTAATCTTCCGTTTCCAGAGCTTCCAGCACATCCATGATTTCCCCGTAATCCTGGAGACCTGTTTGTTCTTCCTGCTTTGCAGTGAGCGAGATACCGTGTTTCAACAGTTGATCGAGGTTTGCTGCCGGATCATTAGTATGGAGGACTAAAGGTGTATTCAGTTGAGACAAGCCATTATTAAACTCATCCAGCTTTGAATGATCAATTTCGAGATGAAGATATTGAAGAAAGTCGCCTCCAAAAGAAACGATTTCGGAGAGTTTTTCCAGATCGCTTTCAGATGATACAGTGGATTTAAGGATGATGGGAATATTCAGCTCGGCAACTGTTTCCAGGTAGTCAGGTGATGATATTTCTATAAAATCCAAAGAATAGTCCACACTGGCTAACTTGATTTGGTCAACGCTCGCTGAATCAAACTCTCCTGCGAATTTTGGTCCCGAAACCCACTGAGTTATTTCTTTGAATTGCTGTGGGTCTACATAGGAGGGATTACCTGCTACAAGGGAAAAACCCAATACATCTACACCCATCCCGGCACAATACCTGGCGTCACTCAAACTGGAAACCTGGTTGATCTTCACAAATGTTTTTAAAGCCATCTCGATTGTTTGCTGCAAAGAAATAAAAAAATATGAATCCGGGTCTTAACTTACATTATGTAGATAAAAATCAATTGTTAGAACTCCAGTCTCATTTTCTACTTACCATTTTCTCGAAATTTCTTGCTAATATTTAAGGATTTTTATTCAAGATGCAGCTTTTTCAAAATCTTCTAAATCTTCACCCAACATTGCGTCTTACGTAGGTTAAAAGGCCTGTAAAAACTACTTTTGCGCGAAATCTAAAAACCAAAATTTAATGGCATTTACAGGTAAAAAATTTCCAGATATTTCTGTGCCCGCTATGGACGAAATGGGCGATGTAAAACAGATCAACATTCTAAAACTTGCTAAAGAAAGTAAAAAGAAAGTATTACTTTTCTGGTATCCCAAGGATTTCACATTCGTTTGTCCCACGGAGCTTCATGCTTTCCAGGCAGCACTTCCTGAATTTGAAAAAAGAAATACTATTGTAATTGGCGCATCATGCGATACTCCTGAAGTACATTTTGCCTGGTTAAACACTTCAAAAGATAATGGCGGTATTGAAGGAGTGACCTACAATATCCTGGCTGACAGTAACCGAAACCTGGCCAATATCCTGGATATCCTGGATGTGAAATCTGTGAAGTTTGATGAATTGACTGGCGCTGAGTTGATCGAGGGTGACTACGTGACTTACAGAGCTACATACCTGATTGATGAAGAAGGTGAAGTTTTCCATGAAGGGATCAACCATATGCCACTGGGAAGAAATGTGAACGACTTCCTTAGACTGATTGATGCTTATACACACGTTCAGGAAAAAGGTGAGGTATGTCCTGCCAACTGGGAAGATGGTAAAGAAGCCATGTCAGCCAACAGAGATGGCGTGATGTCTTACCTGAGCAACAACTAGAATTTTAGAATTTTGCTGAATAAGGGTTCATCCGAAATGGGTGAACCTTTCTATTTATATAAAACAAGATCAAAATGTTTGAAGAATTAGCTGAAGACAACCTGGCTGAGAAAGTAGCCGGTTCAGAAAAAGTAGTGGTTCAATATTCTGCTGGATGGTGTGGGAACTGCAGGATTATGAAGCCGAAGTTCAAAAGGATGGCTGGTGAGCACGGAGATATCACTTTTCTTGTAGTGGATGCTGAAAAGTTTCCCGAGTCAAGAAAATTGGCCAAAGTAGATAACCTACCCACTTTTGCCAGTTTCAGCCGTGGACAGCTTCTGAACCAAATACAAACAAATAAGGCAGAACAACTGAAAGCTTTGGTAGATGAGATTGCCTCTAATTAAGCATATCAACAGCTTCATTGCTGAGAACGATGAAGACTTTGTGGTGGAAGCCATCGAGGTGTTGGAACACCTTACGGAAAGTGAAAATCTGAAAGATGAAGAACTGGATGTTATAGGTGAATTGATATCCAACTTCTACGGAGCTTTGGAAGTCCAAAAAATGATCAAATCAGGTACTCCTGAAAAAGAAGCTACCAATCAGTTCATGAAAAGGGTGGTAGGTTCTATCGATCAGTGAGACTTTGTCTGGATGAAATGGATAACTGAAAATCCACCAAATTCAATTACTTTTGCATAAAGAAACGGAACCTATTTCCGTTTTTTTGTTTTTAAAACCATATTTATCACGTAAACCAGGCTTTCAACCTGGCGAGACGCATGAGCAAACACGGAAGAATACTTGTCGCCATGAGTGGCGGAATAGATAGCTCGGTAGCAGCAGTAATGCTACATGAGCAGGGATATGAGGTCATCGGGATGACCATGAAAACCTGGGATTATGCCACCTCCGGCGGATCCAGCAAAGAAACAGGGTGCTGTAGTCTTGACAGCATCAACGACGCACGAAATATCGCAGTAGATCTTGGATTTCCTCATTATATCGTAGATATCAGAGAGGAGTTTGGTGATTATGTAATTGATCATTTTACCAATGAATACCTGGATGGAAGAACTCCAAACCCATGCGTATTGTGTAACACTCACATTAAATGGGACTCATTGCTGAGGCGTGCAGATAAGCTGGGATGCGAGTACATTGCCACTGGTCACTATGCCAATCTAAGAGAAGAAAATGGTCGATATGTGATCAGCAAGGGTAAAGATGAGAACAAAGATCAATCATACGCTTTGTGGGGGATCTCACAGGAAAGTCTGAGCAGGACCAAGTATCCGTTGGGGCATTTAAGAAAATCGGAGATCAGGGAGATGGCAACTGAAAGAGGCTTTCATGAACTGGTAAAAAAGTCTGAATCCTATGAGATATGTTTTGTTCCGGATAATGACTATCGTGGGTTCTTGAAAAGAAGGGTAGATGGCCTGGAAGATGAAGTTCGTGGGGGAGAGTTTGTCCTGGAAGATGGCACAGTTGTTGGAACACATGAAGGGTATCCTTTCTACACGGTTGGTCAACGTAAAGGTTTAGGTATTGCTTTAGGTTACCCTGTTTATGTAACTGAGATACAAAAAGATAAAAACAGGGTAGTGCTGGGCACATTTGATGAATTGAGCAGGGATGGGATGTATGTAAAGCAGCTTAATATCAGTAAATATGGCTCCGTGGAAGGAGAAAGAAAGGATACCATCACCAAAGTGAGATATAATGATGAAGGAACCCCTGCAGTGATTGAGCAGGTAGGCGATACCATGAAAGTCTTCTTTGGAAAGGGAGTGAAAGCCATTGCACCTGGTCAGGCAGCAGTATTCTATGAAGGGGATGATGTGATCGGTGGTGGCTGGATACATTCAAGTTTCAAACAAAAGAATGAACAACTGGTTTAAAATTCTGGTCCTGGGTTTAGTGTTGGCTTCATGTGAAGATCGATTCACAGAAGTTGACACTGATTTTGGTTACGACTATTTTCCATTGGAGATAGGAGTATTCAAAACCTATGATGTTATGGAAATAACCTATAATGCTTCAGGACCTGATACTACACGATACGAGTTGAAAACTACTATCACGGAAATGGTTGAAGAGGATGATATCAACTATTTTGTTTTGAAAAGAGAACAAAGACCAGATGAATTATCCGAATGGGAAATAGCTGATTTATGGACTATCAGAAGGGATGATTTCACTGGGGTGACTGTAGAAGAAAATATTCCACTGATCAAGATGACTTTTCCTGCAGAGTTAGATAAAACCTGGGATGGTAATGCTTTCAACAGCAGAAATGCTGCCGAGTATCGGTATGTATCACCAACGTCAGCCATTTATGATGATTTGCTGAATGGTGCACAAAAGATCCAGGTCCAGATAGCGGATATTCCCCAAAACCTTGTGAACAGAGACCAGCGATATGAAGTCTATGCAAGAGGTATTGGTTTGGTAGAAAAGAATTATATTGTTTTGAATTATTGTACCGCTAATTGCGGCTCAGAAGAAGTGGATTCAGGAATTATCATAGAACAGATATTAACAGCATATGGGCAGGAGTAGTTGTATTGGATTGGTGCTGCTTTTTTTACATCTCTCAGCGTTTGCAGCTGAGCACAGATTCATGGTTTTTCTTTCAGATAAGGAATCTTCAGGTTATTCGATTGACAATCCTGAGGCTTTTTTGAGTTCAAGAGCGATCGAAAGAAGACAAAAGCAGGATATTCCTATTACCGTGGAAGACCTTCCTGTTAGCGAGAGTTATGTTAACCAGATCAGCAACCTGGGGGCCTCTGTATTCTTTAAATCCAGGTGGATGAATGCGGTACTCGTTCAGATGGACTCTTCGCTTGCGGATGATGTTGTTGAATTGACTTTTGTGGACAGTATTAGATACATTGCAAAAGGGTCAAGACTTTCTCATGAACAGGTTCCGGTTGAAATAGCCGAATCTTTCAAGACACCACAAGCTATTTCTGCAACCACAGATCTTCAGCTATCCATGTTGTGGGCAGACTCTATGCACAATGATGGCTATCGGGGGGAAGGTATGTTCATTGCCATCCTGGATGCAGGATTCCCCGGAGTGAATGAATACAAGCCATTTGAGCATATTCATCAGGAGAATCGACTCATTGCCTACAAGGATTTTGTCACCAATTCAGGAAATCCTTTCCTGTACTCATCTTCTGCCAACGCACATGGTACGAGTGTTTTGTCTACCATAGCCATGGACTATGGAGAAGATGTACAGGGTATAGCACCTAAAGCCAGCTTCATCCTTTGTGTGACCGAAGATGTAGAAAGTGAATATCGGATAGAGGAATATAACTGGCTACTGGGAGCTGAGTTTGCGGACAGTGTTGGAGCTGATATTATCAATGCTTCCCTTGGATATTCTACTTTCAATGACACTACGATGAATTACACCCAGGAACAACTTGATGGGGAAACTGCGGTGGTGACCTGGGCTGCTAAAAAGGCCGCAGCGAAAGGCATGATTGTAGTTGTAAGCGGTGGTAATTCAGGTAACAAATCCTGGAAGTATGTGACGCCACCAGGAGATGCAGAAGGTATATTGGTTGTGGGGAGTGTGAATGCACAGGGTGACCGTGCATCATTTAGCTCACTGGGACCTACCAGTGATGGAAGGATCAAGCCTGATGTGATGGCTCTCGGATCGCCTGCCACAGTATTTGATGGCTCCGGTTATCCGGATAGAGTCACATTTGGAAGTGGTACCAGTTTTTCTTCACCGCTGATTGCCGGTTTTGCTGCGGCAATATGGCAGGCTAATCCGGAATGGACCAGCCAGGAAGTGATCAACGCTATTAAGTACTCAGGAAATATGGCTCTGAGCCCCAATGTAGAGATGGGGTATGGAATACCGGATTACAGACTGGCAGTAACCAATAGTACCTTGTCCGTTTCCGATATATTTGAAAATAAACTCAAGGTGTATCCCAATCCATTTCATGAAGGAAAACTCAATATTGATCTGAAAGGAGTTCGAAACGAACGTTTCATTGACCTGGTGGTCACAGATTTGAAAGGTGCTTCTTTAGTCAACCAAAGAATTGAAGTATCCAGCTCCAGTGATAAGCATGAGATCGATTTCCCGGCTGTTTGCAATGGTATCTACTTGCTGAAAGTCTCATCTGCTACTTATAACAAAACCATAAAACTTATCAAATACTAAATTATGAATGACTGCCTGATAGCTCCATCCGTTTTAGCTGCTGATTTCGGAAGGATAAATGAGGAAATAGAAATGTTGAACCAAAGTCAGGCTGACTACATTCATATAGACATAATGGATGGTGTGTTCGTACCCAACATCTCTTTTGGGTTTCCGGTCACTAATGCTATTGCCAAAAAAGCAACCAAGCCGCTGGATTTCCATCTGATGATTACAGATGCCGATGCATATCTGTCGCATTGCAAAGACAGTGGCGCAGAGATCATCACTGTGCATTATGAGGCATGTAACCATCTCCATCGAACCATTGAGGCCATCAAGGGTATGGGAATTAAAGCCGGAGTAGCTTTAAATCCACACACGTCAGTTGATTTGCTGACTGATATCTATGACTTGTTAGACCTGGTATTGATTATGTCGGTAAATCCCGGGTTTGGTGGTCAGAAATTTATTCCCAACACCTACAACAAAGTATCCAGGGCCCGTGAAATGGCTGATGCCGTAAATCCTGATATCCTCATTGAAATAGATGGTGGAGTAACCACAGCCAATTACAAGGAGCTCCAAAGTAAAGGGGCAAATATGTTGGTTGCAGGCAGCTTTGTTTTCAATTCTGACGATCCCATACATACCATAGCCTCCCTAAAAGACGTTTGACAATTAGCATGTCGATCCGGTCGCTTTTTATTGTTTTTACTTGCATTGTTCACACTGCAACCGTTGCTCAGCGACTAACCATTTCTGGGAAGATCACAGATCTTGATAGCAAACCAATTGAAAGTGTTGCAATTAGTGCAGTAAAAGGTGGAAATGGGACTGTTTCGAATCGGGAAGGTTTATTCAAAATCAAAGTTGCGGAGGGGGATTCATTGCGATTTCAACATATACAGTTTAATGACTTTGGAGTAATCATCCTAAATGATGATTTTTTGAATGTAAAGCTCGAATACCGGACGGTCGCTCTGGAAGATTTGGAAATACATGACAATACGGGAAGAGATGACATCACTTTAAAAACTGAAATAAGTACTGAAGCAGTTCGCAATCTTCCTTCGGCTTTCGGTGAGTTTAACAAGGTACTCATTACGTTGCCGGGTGTGTCGAGTAACAATGAACTTTCCTCAGCGTATTCAGTCCGTGGTGGAAACTTTGATGAAAATCTCGTCTATGTAAATGACATTCCTATTTATAGACCATTTCTTGCAAATGCTGGCCGTCAGGAGGGCTTGAGTTTTGTCAATCCTGATATGGTCGAAGATATTGACTTTTATGCTGGCGGATGGGAGCCCAAGTATGGGGACAAACTCTCAAGCAGTCTGAATATTCAATATAAGGAGCCCACAGAGCTGGAAGGCTCGGTATCGGCTGGACTATTGGGGGGTGCGGCATATGCTGGAGGGAGATTTAAAAAGGGATCATACATTTTTGGAGCCCGCCACAGGGACTCCAGGTATCTTCTTAATTCCCTGGAGACTAAAGGTCAGTATTTCCCAACATATACGGATGTACAGGGTTTGTTAAATTTTGACCTTACTTCCCGGAAATCCTCATACATCAATAAAACCAGCCTTAGCTGGTTGATCGCCTATGGAAGAAATCGATACACTACCGAGCCAACATCGCAACTTACTGAGTTTGGGTCCTGGCAGGAGAATTTCCAGCTTGAAACAGCTTTCATTGGTCGGGAGATGCTTAACTATGATACTTTTCAATCAGGAATAAGGCTCTCACATAACTTTAATAACCGGTTGAGAAGCCATCTGATTGTGTCAGGGCTTGGAACCAGAGAGCAAGAGCTTTTTGAAGTAGAAGGGGCCTACAGGTTGAGTGATGTTTCGAGGCAATCAGGGAGTGGCAGGGAGCAACAGGTAGTGGTCCGGGGTATTGGGTCAAATTATGATTATGGCCGAAACCAACTTTCTGCAAGGTTATTTACGGCTGAGAACCGATGGGAAATGCTGGTCAGTCCGAATTTAGTACTTGAAGGAGGCATTGGAGCTTCTCTCCAGCAAATAGACGACGAGCTTAATGAATATAGTTTTATTGATTCAGCTGACTATGTATCAGTGACTTATTCCGCCTTCAATGAGGTCAATCTGGATGCCTGGCAGTTTACGGGATATCTTCAGGGTACCTGGTATGGCAAAGATTCCATTAGCGCGTTGACGGGAGGAGCAAGAGTGAATTACTGGACATTGAATGAAGAGCTACTGGTAAGCCCCAGGATTACCTATCGGTTTACGCCGCGCTGGGAGACACCTACCTCATTTTCATTGTCTGCCGGATTTTATCAGCAACCACCTTTCTACCGTGAATTGAGAAACTATCAGGGCGAAGTTGATGAGAGCCGATTGGCTCAGAAGTCTATCCATTTTATTGCCGGTATGCGACAGGGATTGACACTTTGGGGCCGGCCATTTATCTTTTCTTCAGACGTCTATTATAAGTATCTATATGATGTGATACCATATGATATTGACAACGTCAGGATCCGATTTTTGTCGGAAACTGCAAAGGCTTATGCTACCGGTGTCGATCTGCGGCTCAATGGTGAATTTATCAAAGGCACCCAATCCTGGTTTAGTATCAGCTATCTTCAGACCAAAGAGGATCTCGAAAACGATGAAGTAGGCTACGTACGAAGACCCACCGACCAAAGACTCAACCTGGCGATCTATTTCGAAGATCATATGCCCATTGATCCGACAATAGAAGTCTACCTCAACCTGATTTTTGGTTCGGGATATCCTTTTGGTCCCCCACAGGTATCTGCTTTAAGGAATATTTTCCCGGGCGATGAGTATTATAGAGCTGATCTGGGACTCTCTAAGCGTTTTGACCTGAGAATGGAGCGGTTTTTTAGTAAATTATGGATTAGGGCCGAGGTGTTAAATGCTCTTGGAGCTGATAATACACTTTCTTACACCTGGATTCAGGATGTAAATGGTAACAATTTTGCCATACCAAATTCATTATCGGCAAGATTTTTGAACTTGAAAATTATACTTGAACTTTAGTCAGAATTTTACGTCTAAAGGATAGTCAAATACTTAAAAACTTAATCAGAACTCAAAATAAAATGAAAAGAATAGCATTTTCCATCCCCGTTATTGCAGCCTTATTGATTTTAGGTGCCTGCGGAAAGAGAACAGTTACCAGGGTGAGCCCGGACCAGCAAATTGATCTAAGTGGACGCTGGAATGACACAGATTCAAAAATGGTAGCCGAAGAAATGATCAATGATGTATTGAATCGGCCATGGCATCAGGATTTCGTTCGTGGCAACAACAGAAAACCAGTGACCATTGTAGGTATGATCCAGAATAAAACTGCCGAACACATTGAATCAGAAACATTCATCAAAGACATTGAGCGGGAATTCATTAACTCCGGAATGGTAAGGGTGGTCCAAAATTCAGTGTTCAGAGAAAAACTTAGAGAAGAGCGNGCTGAGCAAGGTGAATTTGCATCACCGGAGACCCAGGCAAAATGGGGTAGAGAGCTCGGAGCAGATTTCATGATGTTTGGAGTCATCACAGCCATCACAGATTCATACAACAATCAGAGAGTAGTAAACTACAAGGTGAACCTGGAGCTGGCCAACATCGAAACCAATGAGAAGGTTTGGATTGGCGACAAAGAGATTAAAAAGTACATCCGAAACTAAGTTAATACCACCGATTCGTGATCCGTCATTGGGTAAACCGGATATGGTTAATCCTGCTTTTGGGATTTACCATATCCTGTGCTACATATTATCAGCTCAATTATGAGTTTAACCAGCACTATGCAAATGGTGACCTGGAATCAGCCAGCAAGCTGCTAGACCATAACAAGAAACAGGCAAAAGATAAAAGCCGATTCCTGTATTTTGTTAATCAGGGGCTGGTCAATACTCAGTTGGGTAACTATGAAGAAAGCAATCAGTGGTTTGAAAAAGCTTACCTGTTTGGCGAAGATTACCAAAAGAACTACGCCAATATTGCTGCTTCATTTCTGGTTAACCCAAACACTGTAACGTATCCTGGAGAAGATCACGAGCATCTTCTGTTACTCTATTACAAAGCCATTAATTATCTTAAGCTTTCCAATTATGAGGCGGCATTGGTTGAATGCAGGCGTCTAAATAACCGTCTGTTGGCCCTGTCTGATAAGTACCGTTCGGACAAAAAATACAAGCAGGATGCTTTTATTCACAATTTGATGGGTATCATCTATGAGGCAAGTGGAGATGTCAACAATGCTTTTATCGCTTATAGAAACAGCTATGATATTTACAAAGAAGACTATACCAGTCAGTTTGGAATTGGAGTTCCGGCTCAGCTAAAGCAGGACCTGCTTCGTACTGCATACATGAATGGATTTCTCACGGAATTGGATTTCTATGAGCGGGAGTTTGAGCTAAAATATGATAAGAGGACTCATGCTACAGAAGAACTTGTGTTCTTTTGGCACAATGGATTGGGACCTTTCAAAGCCGAGTGGTCGGTCAATTTTACGGTGATCGAAGGCCAGGGTGGGATGGTTTCATTTGTGAATGATGAGTATGGATTTAACTTCCCTTTTCCGGTAGCTGACAACGATCAAAGAAGTGAGCTTACGGACCTTCGTTTCTTCAGGGTGGCTTTCCCCAAGTATGTAGAGCGGGGAGTGGTTTTCAACCAGGCAGCCATCACCCATAACAATAAAAAATATAGCCTTGAGCTTGCGGAGGACGTAAATGCCATCGCTTTCAAAGTACTGGAAGAGCGGATGCTCAAAGAGTTTGCGCAGGGTCTGCTCAGGGTGGCCATCAAAAAATCTATTGAGCGGGCAATCAGGGGAGACCAGAGTTCAGGCAGCGAAAAGTCTGAGGAGGAAAAGCGCAAAGAAGACTTCCGGGAAGGCCTGTCTTTTCTGGTTGGAATCGTNAATGCAGTGACCGAAAAAGCAGATACCAGAAATTGGCAAACCCTACCACATGACATTTTTTATACACGTGTTCCTTTGGATACAGGCCTTAATGAGGTAATATTGCAGGTTTCGAGCAATAAAGTTGGAGCTAAAGACAATCAGTCCTTCACTTTTGATGTTCGAAAAGGTGAAACCGTTTTCCACACTTTTCACTCTTTGGAAGCAATGAGGTAGGCGATTTTGCTTACAAATAAGTTAATGTTTAATTAAAAAGGATTAGGATGAAAAAAACATTGTTAATGTGTTTAATGTCACTAGTGGTTTGGTCATTACAGGCTCAGGAAGAGGACAAAACAGAATTTACAGACGATGAATTAATTAGTTATGCGACTGTAATGGTTTGGGTAGAAGGAGAAAANNNTANNATGCAGGATGCCTACAANNGTTGGATNCAGGANAATGATTCNATNGAAGCCAGNAANTTCAGNGAAATGCTGAAAGCCAGCAGATCAGGCANATTGGAAGANGTAGAAGCNACNGANGANGAGCTNNCNGCATTTAACAACATNCAGGCAAANAATGAGCANCAACANGCTGANTTCAAAGAAGTGTTTGTNGGNAANATCAAAGAGGAGATCACNGTNTCCCTGTACAANGATTTGANNAAAGCACTCAAAAAGGATGANGAGCTNAAAACACGATATCAGNCNNTNTTNGANGAACTTTTGGCAGCAGCGACAGCCTCTGTTGAAGGTGAAGAAGAAGTGGAGGAAGGTTCATAAAGCGGTAACTGACTGTAAAACATTAAAGAGGGTTGATTTACATCAATCCTTTTTTATTTTCATCAGGTTGCTTATTTTACTGAGCCTAAATATTCGTCATGTTTACAGAACACGAGATCCACACCATTGTAGAAATTCCCGAAGTGCATGAAGCTACTAAAGTGCTAAAGAAGGAATTCTGCAAAAAAGAAGCCCCATATCTGGAGATATCTGATCATGATTTCTTTTCACTGGTGATGATGGCCCCGACAGTAGGAATAGCCCTTGCAGATGGAAAACTGACTCTCTTTGAGGAGTTGGCACTGAATAAAAAGGCTCGCAAGCTCTCAATGGGGGGGTATTTCATGAAGAAAGATCCAGTGGTCTATGCTATGAAGTTCCTCATGAAGAAATACGACGAGTGGTCGGACAGGTTTTATGAGGTGTTAAAGTTAGCCATGCATAAATCCTTTGATATGAGCTCGATGGAAGTGCAGGAGTTTGACGAATCGAAAGAGGTTTCATACGAGGATTATAAATTTGTAATTCTGGATTCACCCTATATTTTGATTCGGTTTATCTCAAGCTTCTTTCTTGAGTCCGATGAAGATATCATCCGTAAGCGTCGCAACATAGGCAAAAATGAGTATGTGAGACTTGTTCAGATTGGAGAAAAACTAGGTCTTCAAAAGCTGAGGGTATACCAAATGTTTGTGAAAACTTTTGAAAAGACGACCTGATCTGACAAAATTACTGGCACGTT
>JAHCMM010000237.1 GCA_019192515.1 Cyclobacteriaceae bacterium SS2 | reverse complement strand
TTCAATTCCTCTTTGTGAAGAACTGCTTTGCTTGGTTCGCCTTTATATTCCCATGCAGCTACATATTGGAATTTAGGGTCACGCTTGGCTTCACCCTCAGGCGTTTGATGTTCTTCTCTGCAGTGACCACCGCAAGACTCTTCTCTGTGCAGGGCATCTTTAGCAAATAGCTCACCCAACTCCAGAAAATCTGCTACTCTGCCAGCCTTCGCAAGCTCTTCGTTGTATTCGTATAGTCCTCCTGGGATTTTTACATCTTTATAGAACTCTTCCCTGATCGCTTTGATCTCGTCGGCGGCCTCTTTTAGACCTTTTGCATTTCGGGCCATACCTACTTTGTCCCACATCACCTTGCCTAGTTTTTTGTGGAAATAGTCTACCGATTTGGTGCCTTTGTTGTTGATCAGTTTTTCCAGTTGATCCTGAACGGCTTTCTCAGCCTCATCAAACTCTTTGGTGTCTGTTGGGATCCTGCCAGTTCTGATATCACTAGAGAGGTAGTCACCGATTGTGTAAGGCAATACAAAATATCCATCGGCCAGACCTTGCATAAGGGCAGAGGCCCCGAGCCTGTTCGCTCCGTGATCAGAGAAGTTGGCTTCTCCGATGACAAAACATCCTGGGATTGTAGACATCAGGTTGTAATCTACCCAGGTACCACCCATTGTATAGTGAACGGCAGGATAGATCATCATTGGTGTCTCATACGGATTGTCATCCACAATTTTTTCATACATCTGGAAGAGGTTTCCGTATTTGGTTTTGATCACCTCTTTACCGAGTGACTTTACGAGGTCTTTGTCGTTCTCGTCCAGTCCTTTGATGTGTGCCTGTTCTTTGCCATATCTTTCTATAGCTGAGGCAAAGTCTAGGTAGACAGCTTCTCCGGTGGCGTTTACACCAAAACCAGCATCGCACCTTTCTTTTGCAGCCCTGGAGGCAACATCACGTGGGACGAGGTTACCAAATGCCGGATATCTTCTTTCCAAATAATAATCACGGTCTTCCTCTGCCAGGTCGGTTGGTTTCAATTTGCCGGCCCTGATAGCCTCCACATCTTCTTTTTTCTTAGGTACCCAGATCCTTCCGTCATTTCTCAATGATTCGGACATCAAGGTGAGCTTGGATTGATGGTCGCCCGACACAGGGATACAGGTAGGGTGGATCTGCGTGTAGCATGGATTGGCAAACCAGGCACCTTTTTTATGGATCTTCCAGGTAGCTGATACGTTGCTACCCATTGCATTGGTGCTAAGGAAGAAAACGTTACCATATCCTCCTGACGCTATCACTACAGCATGTGCAGAATGTCTTTCCAGTTTACCAGTGACCAGGTCACGGGCAATGATGCCCCGGGCTTTGCCATCTACCATCACCAGCTCTACCATCTCATGACGATTGTACATCTTGATCTTTCCCCTGGAGATCTGTCGGTTCATAGCACTATAAGCACCTAAAAGCAACTGCTGACCGGTCTGCCCTTTAGCGTAGAAGGTACGGGAAACCAAAACTCCTCCAAACGAACGATTGTCAAGCAGTCCGCCATATTCCCTCGCAAAAGGTACGCCCTGAGCCACACATTGGTCAATGATATTAGCAGATACTTCAGCCAGCCGATAAACATTTTCTTCCCTTGAACGGTAGTCACCCCCTTTTACAGTGTCGTAAAACAATCTGTAGGTAGAGTCACCATCACCCTGATAGTTTTTTGCAGCGTTGATACCTCCCTGAGCTGCAATGGAATGAGCCCTACGAGGTGAATCCTGGAAACAAAATGCCTTCACATTATATCCCAGCTCAGCGAGTGTTGCAGATGCTGAACCTCCGGCCAGTCCTGTTCCGACAACGATCACGTCGATTAACCGTTTGTTAGCCGGGTTTACCAGGTTGATATGGTCCTTGTGGCTGGTCCACTTATCAGCTATTGGACCTTCGGGTAATTTAGCGGGAAAATTATCACCTATGTTCATGACAAAAATTAATGATTAAAGAAATGGATGACTGCGATGAGAATAAATACCAATGGAATCACAATGGCGAATGCCTCGGTTACTTTTTTGAAGCCCGGTGTGAACCTGTTGTTGATACCGACAGACTGAATGCTGGATTGAAATCCATGCCATAGATGGAGGCCAAGCAAAATAAATGATATCACATAGGCTCCAGTACGCAGCGGGCTCTGGAATTTATGGACAAGTTCTTCGTAGTATCTGTCCGGGTCTTCCGGTAGTTGTTGAACGTATTTATAATCTATCTCAGGGATCCAAAAATCTATAAAATGAAGTGCCAGGAATGCGAGGATCACCAAACCTGAATAGATCATGTTTTGGGATACCCAGGTAGCATTACCAGTGTCTTTCTTATAATATTTTATCGGTCGGGAAGCGCGATTTTTAGCTTCTAATACAAATCCCATTACAAAATGGAAGACTACTGCGAAGATCAGAACAGGTTGTAATAAGAATTGGACAAGTGGGTTGGTGCCCATAAAGTGAGAGGCTTCATTGAAAGCGTCGGCACTTATTACAGACAGAAAATTGATGGTCGCATGTTGCAATAAAAAGATAATCAGAAATAGCGCCGATAAGGCCATTGCAAATTTTCGACCTACGGAACTGGAAAAAGTTCGGCTAAACCAACTCATATTTTTTCACTTAGATAATGGTGCGCGCCAAAGGTAATCGCCGATTGCTATCAAAACAATTGTAAGCTTTATTTTGAATGCTTCTAAATTAATTTTTGATCTGACCTTTGACAATTGTGAGTTTAACAGATTGTTTTTTGGGATTGTTTTAAAACTGCTTGAAAAAAAATCATGATGAGAAGTGTGAATAAATTTCACTTTTTACCGTTGTATAGTAAACCGTAATCTTCAAGGACCATTGAAAAACCTTTTACTGATATCATCTCTTGTTATGCTGCATCAAGCATACGCCACACACCTGCAAGGAGGGGAAATCATAGCCAGGCAGATGCCCAATGCACCACTGACTTTTGAAATCACCGTAATCTCCTATACTGATTCGGAATCAACAGTGGAGTTTGGAAGCGGCGTTTTGAGATTTGGAGATGATAATGTACAAAACGGGCCTTTTACCACAACAAAAGAAGATTTAGGTAAGACACATAAAATAAGTTTTACCACAACCCACACCTTTTTATCACCATCAGCGGCAGGATATCTGATATCTTATCAGGAAGACTTTAGGAATAGCAGTATCATTAATATTAATGATGGGAATTCCGTTCAAACGACATTTTATATTGAGACACTTGTGGTAATGGATCCCTTCCTGGGACCTAACAGCACCCCATATTTTACTGTTGCGCCCAATCGGCATGCCATTTCAGGTCAAAGATATCGACATAACCCGGCTGCCTACGATCCTGATGGTGACTTGCTTACCTACAGGTTTGTGGATGTGAAACGAGCCCATCAAACTATAGTAGATGGTTATCGCAGCTTAATTGATCCAAATTTCTATACTAATTATAGTCAGGGCAACGAAGCCATGGATGGAGAACCAACACTAACAATTGATCGGTTTACAGGTGAGATCATATGGGATGCTCCGGGGAACATCACCAATCAGGAAACCCCCACTTATTGTTCGGCAAAAGCTGAGTATGCTGTAGCAATTGCTGTGGACGAATGGCGAAAGGTGGGGGGTACCTGGCGAAAGATGGGATTTGTGACCAGAGATTATCAAATCATCGTGTGTAGAGATGGGAATGTGGTTTCGTTTCCTGAACTTCCTATGGATACCTGTATTATCGCTGGCAATACATTAAGTAAATCTGTTTCAATTTCAGAATCAGAGTATGGCCCCCTATATCTGTATAGTTCAGGAATTCCTTTTAAGCTTGGAGCGACTATTGATCAGGCTGGCGAAACTTTGGAGATCAACTGGGAAACCTCATGCTCTCACGCCGGAGAATCGCCTTATCAGATTCAGATTTTGCTGAGTAATAATTCAAACCCATTATTTGAGGGCTATCATACATGGAACATAAATTTATTGGGCCCCGAGGTGACTGGTTTAAGTATTCAGGATCAACAGGACGGTACAGCAATACTTTCCTGGGATCCCTACTCTTGCCCAAATGCCGACTCCATTGAAATATGGAGAAAGGTTGGTGATTATGAAGGCGACATTTGTGACCTGACTGATCCTCAGTCCCAGGGATTCGACTTGGTAGGAGATATTACTGCAGGTATGACAACCTTTACAGCAGATCTGCCTTCAGGTACCACGAGCGGTGATTATACCTGGCATTTGAAGGCTACTTTTCCTGGTAGCAGCCACGATTACAAAGAGCTGATATCCGTGCTGACCAATGTAAAATCACCTGGAGTAGTGGGTGTTAATGTTTTCCCCAATCCGTCAAATGGGACTGTCTTTATCGATGGTCACAAAAGATTCAAATATTATAGGATTCTGGATATTTCCGGTAAACTCATGCTGGAAGGTGAATTGAAGACCCCGCAGCTAGACAACCTCAATGTGCTGGAGGATGGTATTTATATCATGTCTTTGTTAGACGAGAAGCAAAATCAGGTTCATGGAACCAGGTTGTTGATTCAAAAGTGATTTGATATCCAACTAAGTTTCGGATAGCAGCAATAATTCAAATAGGTTTCAATTAAATTGCATTGTATTTTTTTATTGGATATGTTTAATTTTTCCCATCTGAATACGTTGATTAACTATCATTAGGAATTTTGGGTCGTAGTTGAATGAGGCAGTATTTACTTACACTATTTAGTTTTCTTCTTGTATTATCTGGCTTCATGGCCCGAGCCACGCACATCAGGGCGGGTGAGATCATTGTGAGGCGTACAAGCAACATTACGCTTTCTTTCGAAATTACGGTGGTCGGGTATACCGATGCCGGTGACTCACAAATCGAGTTTGGAGGTGGAGTGCTCAGGCTTGGGGACGACAATGTGGTAAATGGCCCTTTTACCACCAGCAAAGAAACTCTGGATAACGATACGGAGAAAGTGTTTTTTACTGTGAATCACACATACTCCAGACCTAATGCGGCCGGCTACCTCATCAACTATCAGGAGGACTTTAGGAATGACGATATTATCAATATCAACAATGGTAATTCTGTTCAAACAACTTTTTACACAGAAACGCTGATCATCATCGATCCATTTTTCGGGATCAACAACAGCCCAGTACTCACAGTACCGCCTGTTGATTTTGCAGCTATAGGCTCACGGTTTGTACACAATCCCGGTGCATTTGACCCTGATGGGGATAGTCTGGCGTATCGCTTCACCAGTGTAAAGCGAGCTCAAAACACTGTTGTTGGAGGTTATAGGGAATTGATCCATGAAGACTTTTATACCAACTTTCCCCAGGGAAACGAATCACAAACAGGACCTCCGACACTGACGCTTGATTCCAGATATGGTGATTTGATCTGGGA
>JAHCMM010000236.1 GCA_019192515.1 Cyclobacteriaceae bacterium SS2 | reverse complement strand
GAAGCAGGTTATCATAACTGATTGCAGACAATTGCGAATCACTCTCATCTATGATCCCCGGAATCTCATTTTGGTTGTTCCATTCCGGGTAGTGCAGTCTTTTCTTTTCCCTGAGATAATCAATGCAATGATTGTAGGTGATTGCGTATAGCCATGATGAAAACCTGGATTGATGCTTAAATAAAGGGAGTTTTTCATATGTTTTGGAGAAGATATCCTCGGTTAATTCTTCTGCTAGTCTCCGGTTCCTTACGAAACTGAAGCACTTGTCCAGCACCTTTCTGTGATATCTCTTGTAGAGAAGATCATATAAATCCTTCTTATTACCCTTTGCGAGCTCTTTGATGATTTCCTCATCAGCCAGCAAACCTGAAATACTACTCAACTCAATTCCTATATGCATCCTAATAACGTAAAATTTGGCCTGCAGATAATGGATTCAAAAAAATATTTTTCTCCTGGCTGTTACTTCTACTAAATGGTCCGTCACAATGCTGGATTCAACAAAAATTGACTCCATATCATATTGAATAGAATGACAATTAAATACGTTATCGGCCTTGCAGTACCGGGTATTGCGGCCATTTTATTAAGCAGCTGTGGATCTGTCCCTCAAAAAGAAATTGATGCAGCTCAGGCAGCTTTGGACAGCGCCAAAACAATTGGAGCAGAAATCTACGCTTCTGAAGATTTTGTGGAGCTACAAGATTCGCTTGCAGCTATACTTGCTCAAATCCAGGAGGAAAAATCAGATTTTTTCGCCAACTACGATTCCATTACACTCCAGCTTGGGTACATCAGTGCACAAGCAGGTGAAGTTGCGAATCAGACCGAGGCCAAAAAAGTGGAACTTACCTCACAGATTCAGTCAACCATTGCTGAGGTGAAGACTCTGATCAACACCAATAAGCAAATCATTTTAGAAGCGCCTAAAGTAAATGGATCAGATTTACAATCTATCCAGCAGGAATTGAGTTCGATTGAATCAGCAGTAGCTGAGACGGACAGTCTTTTGACGTCAGGTCAGCTAATCCCTGGTCTTGACAAAGCAATCATTGCCAAACAAAAGGCTACCTCTATTAATGCTGAGCTTCAAACAGTAGTAGACAAATCAAAAACTAAAACCAGAAAGAGCTAAAAAATTCAAAGAGCTGCCACCGGATGACGAAGGTTGACCGGTGGCAACTCATTCCTTATTCTGACAGGGCTAATTCCAGTTTCATCAAAATAATGATCCTACAGATATGATCATCGATTTAAGTACCATCATCATCACAGCTATTTTTATTGTCGCCATTTTTGGGCCTATTGCCTATCTGATTTGGAAGGGTCAAAACCGATTGCATGAGTCCATCCGAAACCTGAAAGCAATTGAGAAAGATCATCAGTTGAATTGTACAGTACTTGAGTCCTGGAGCGACAAAGCCATTGGTCTGGACTCCCAAAACAAAAAACTGATCTTCGTCGATATACAACCATCACCCCTTCTTTGGAAACTGATAGACCTGAAAAAGGTAGCTAATTGCAAAGTGATTGATGCGGGCGAGGTGATACAACTGGCCATCGGAGAAGGATCTAAAGTTGATCTACTTACTTTTTTCAACATACAGACCGATGATCCTGTTGACAGGGGTTTTCACCTTGTACTGGCCAAAAAATGGGCTCAACTTATTGATAAAAACATCACAAAACATGAAAAGTCCCCTAGAAGGGCAGCATAATGAACGCTACGATAACAACAGAATATATGAACACAGTACTGCTATTTGGAATGCCCAGTGGAGGTGAGCTCCTGGTCATTGGCATCTTCATCATCATTTTCTTTGGTGCAAAAAAGATTCCGGAAATTGCACGTGGATTGGGCAAGGGAATCAGAGAGTTTAAAGACGCTGCCAGGGAAGTGAAGAAGGAAATCGATGAAGGAGAAAACGCTTCAAAAGACAACAAGATTTCGAGTTAGTCAAAGTAAGTACTCTTATCGCGACTTGTTACATCAAACTTATATGCAATTTAAGCTATTTAGCAATTCATTAGGATTGCTCAGATAATTGAGTGACCTTTGCATCATTCCATTGTAGGATTAACTTCTCTTTATTCGGTCATATACCTGATTTAGTAATTGGTTCTTAATGCTTCAGTAGAACTTATTATTAGTACCGAAAAAAATTCCCGGATTCACATAATACAGCGTGTCTGTATTGTCCTAGCAATTCCCACCCTTCTTCCTCAGGGGTTAAATGATTCATAATCAATTTCATGAAAGATGTAAAATTTTCAACAAATACCGGAAATAGTTTTACCGAAGAATTAAGAAAAAAGGTAAATCAATATTTTACAGTAAATCAAATTTCCAAAAGTGGTGGCACCCCCATAGTAATAAAATCAGTAGTAATGCTGACCTTGTTCTTAACTCCACTCATTATCCTAAATCTTGGATTGGTTTCTCAAATATCTCAAGTGTTTGCTCTCTATCTAATAAGTGGGGTAGGTATGGCTGGGATAGGAATGAGTATTATGCACGATGCCCTGCATGGCTCCTATTCGAAGAAGAAAAGCATCAACAGACTGATGGGATACTCCATCAATTTAATAGGTGCTAATGCAACAATTTGGAAGATTCAACACAATGTTTTGCATCACACATATACCAATGTACATGAGTTGGATGATGACTTAAATACACCGGGAATCCTTCGATTTTCACCGGATAGAAAACTTCATTGGTATCATAAATTTCAACACATTTATGTATGGTTTTTTTATGGATTATTAACGCTGGTTTGGGTCTCAACGAGGGATTTTACGAGAATTAGGCAATACAAAAAGATGGGATTCTTCAAAGAAGAGCGTGTATACAAAATGGAGGTTTTAAAAGCTGCTATCTGGAAGGTAACATACTTTTGTTATGCTTTATTTATACCACTGATTCTTAATCCGGTATCATGGTGGGTCATATTACTGGCATTTTTTTGTATGCATTTTATGACGGGTACAATATTGAGTATCGTGTTTCAAACGGCACATGTAATGCCCAGAGCTAAATTCCCAAAACCTAATTCCAATGGATTTATCGATAACAATTGGTTGTTTCACCAGCTAGAAACCACCAGCAATTACGCTCCAAAAAGCCGCATTTTTTCATGGTTTATTGGGGGATTGAATTTTCAGGTGGAACATCATCTATTACCACATATCTCACATATACACTACAAGAATTTAAGTAAAATCGTCAAAAAGCTTACAGAGAAATACGATTTACCCTACAATTCTAAAAGAAACTTTTTGTCCGCTATCTCGGCACACATGAAAATGCTGAAATACCTGGGCACAAAAGCAGCAACAACACAATAAAAAATAAACCTCGGTTGTTGCAACAAAGAATAAAAATAAATATGAATAAAACTATATCAAGAAGACCCCGATTTAACGGATCTTCAAACCAAAAAAGAAAAGCCAGGAAGGCTTCTTCTTTTAATCCTGATCAGTTGATCAGTAATACTACTCGAGAAATACCAAAAGAAAGTCAACCAGGTTGGAAATACGAAGACCTGCACATCAACGAAGGGCTTAAAGCCAACCTGATTTTGAAAGGTTACCAGTTTCCGACACCTATTCAGGAAAAATCAATCAATCACCTTCTGGAAGGTAGAGACCTCATGGGCATAGCAGGAACTGGAACTGGCAAAACAGCCGCCTTTTTAATACCGATATTGCATCAAATGACGATCAAGCCGGGCAAGCAAGCATTGGTGGTCTTACCAACGAGAGAACTAGCCTTGCAGGTAGAAAAAGAATTCATTAGTCTTTCAAAAGGACTGAATCTAAAAGGCTCATGTTTTATTGGCGGGCAAAATATCTCTAGAGATGTCAGTAATCTTAAATCAAACAATAACCTAATCATTGGTACACCCGGAAGATTAATTGATTTAATGAATCAAAACATTCTTAGAATCCATAGTGTGGATACATTGGTCCTGGATGAGTTTGACAGAATGCTTGAAATGGGATTCATAAAAGATATCCAAAAAATTATCTCTGGAATGAAAAGTAGAAAGCAAACAATGTTTTTCTCAGCCACTCTTGATAATACTCAACAACATCTGATCGATCAAATACTTACCAATCCCCTGGAAATCAAAATAAACTCAGGGAAATCACCTTCAGAAAGAGTAGATCAGGAAATCATCCATGTGCCAGGCAACAGCACTAAATTTGACGTTTTAACAAACCTAATTGCCTGTGATGGTTTCAAAAAGGTAATAGTCTTTGCAGAAACAAAGCGACAAGTAGACAAGCTGGGAAAGAAACTCAATCAATTTGGGATAAAATCCGGGCTAATCCATGGAAACAAATCNCAAAATCAGAGAAAAAACTCACTTAATCAATTTAATCTGGGTGACATTCAGGTTTTGGTAGCAACTGATGTAGCTTCTAGAGGATTAGACCTCCCTGATGTAACCCATGTAATTAATTATGAACTACCACGCACAAAGGATAGTTATATTCACAGGATCGGTAGAACTGGCAGGGCTGGTAAGAATGGGAAAGCATTTACATTGATTGATGCTAACTAAATAAGTATTTTTAACAACAATTATTAATAATGAAAGAAGGAACTGTAAAGTTTTTCAATGAAACCAAGGGATTTGGCTTTATAACACCTAATGACGGCTCTAAAGATTTATTTGTACATAAAAATAATCTTATTGACCGTATTAGAGAAAATGACAAAGTAAAATTTGATACCGAATCGAGCCCTAAAGGACTTAATGCGGTGGATGTAGAAAAGATATAAATCAAAATCAGCATGGTCAGTGACCAGGTCCTGGCTATGCTTCATTATTTTTTAATTAAACACAATATATGGGAAGATCAAGAAGTACTTTTAGCAAACGAGAAAACGAAAAGAAAAAACAAAAACGTAAGGAGGATAAACTCCAAAAGCGGGAAGAGAAGAAAAATTCAGAGTCCAAATCCCTGGACGACATGATCGCCTATGTGGATGAATTTGGCAACATCAGCGACACACCACCAGATCCTGAAAAGAAGAAAAAAGAAATTAAAGCTACGAATATCGAGGTCAGCATTCCCAAGCAGGAAAAAGAAGACGAGGACTCGGCAAAACAGGGGACTGTGACTTACTATGATGTAAATAAAAATTTTGGATTCATAGCCCAGGATGAAACCCAGGACCGGTTCTTTTTTCATGACAGTAATGTCATAGAACCTGTGCAGGAAGGGGATAAAGTTACATTCGTTGCTAAGAAAGGATTGAAGGGTATGGATGCGGTGGAAGTAAAACTTATTTCATAGTCTGGTCCCTATAATTTTTCGCTGATCATTTCAGCCATGATTCTATGCCCGGCTGCAGACAGATGAACCCCGTCTTTAGAAAGATGAGGAAATACATCCACCAGAGGAGAATAAACATCGATAAATCGCAGCTCATTCTTTTTAGCCAAAGTCTTCAGTTGGGCATTCAGAATTTTTACCCTTTTTCCTGCCCCCTTATATTTATCAAGTAGAATTTCGTCAGGTCCATAAGGAGGGGCTGAAACGATTATTATTTCAGGTACAAAACCATCCTGGTAATAGCTTCTGATCTTATTGATCAGATCCTGATAGTTTTCAGGCACTTCGTTCATCCTGTCTTTGAAAACCGCTTTACAATCGTTGGTCCCCAGCAGAACTATGATTTTGTCCAGGTTTCCTTTTTTCGGATCATGCCGTGATATATATTTCTCAACATTCATGACCGTATTTAAGGCTGGATTACCATTGTTGACAAAACCAATCGTATTTCCGGAAATGGATTCATTGATAATAAAATCTTTAGATCGGATTGCCTTCAATTGATCTACCCAACCACCATTCATTTGCCCGTTGGAATCACCAATAGCCAAAATTGTCTCTCCGGGAATATGATCTAGCGCCATTCCGGAAAGCATTTCATGACCACCCTCAAATACGCTGATATAAACCTGGTCATTGAAGCTTGTCTGATAGTGGATCTTTCGATCGGATAGTTTTCCATAAGCTTTCTCAGGAAGACTTCTGCTCACTGTTAGCTTATCTATGACCTGATCGGAAATCAATGCTTCAGCCACTGACGGGTCTATATCCCTAATTACTTTGTTATAAAACAACAAAGAATGCGTAATAGGGACTGACCCTGTATATCCATCATGTACGCCTGCATAAATAAATAGCTTACTACCTATTCTCTTATTCACAGGGGTATCCATCAGCAAGGGAGACCGCTGCTTGGCAGACTCTATATCAATGCCTACGGAGTCCCTAGTCGTAGCAAGTGAAATGTGCCTGGCATAGTTTAGTTGACGGGCTTTTGTCTCATGATACCAGGCATTGATGTCAGAGATCCCACACCAGGCAGAAAATGTCCGGATATTGTGTCTTGACTTCATGTATGCCAGCATTGTGGCAAATCCTCCCCCACTTACGCCAATGATGTGGATATTTGTTGGATCTACATTTCCAGACTTCAGCGCAAAATCAATGGCATCATCAATATCAGAAACAACAAGCTGGCTACCACATGCTTCCTGTGTCCAGTTGGGTCCTCTGAAATCCGGGTGAATATAATTCCAGTCCTTTTCCAGTATCTGACTGATAAGCGGGTCTTTTTGGCGGTAATCACCACTCCATGTATGCAGGCTAATAATAAGAGGTTGGGCCTTCTTCTTTGCACCGTAAAAAAATGCTTTTTGGGCCTTCCCATCTACCCCTGAAATAATTTCTACTTCTGTAAACGCGTCAGGCCAATCCTTATCACGGGTATTGTCCCATTGAGTGCCTGGCTGAGCAAACAAGCTGTCCGAAATCAGGAACAGGGCAAATGAAAAGATTGAGGTTAAGAACTTTTGAAGTGCGGCATGAATGGTCATCTACTCAAACTTGAAGTGAGGGAATATTGTCAGTTGCAATAGTAATAAAAATCTATCTGCTACGCAGATTCAACCATTCGGACCTGATTTGCTACTGAAATTGCAGGTTAAGTACCTTATTTGTGAATCTTATAGGTGATCTACCTATAAAATCGCATACAATATTTACGTGTTTGACTGGATTGAATGTGATTTTGATCCTATCTAGATTTACATCATAATAAATGATTCCCGATGGATCGTTCAATCAAGTTTTATCTGTTTAAATACTTCTCTTTGAGTGTTCTGATTTTCCTGATGTCCATGCTGTTGGTCTAAAGGATGAGCAACTAACATTCTCACTCAAAAACGAAACTTGAGCCAAGAAATTTAAAGACAACCACAGCGAGCTATAAGCAGATTTAATTGGGACTTACCAATTAAATATGATGTGTTATCCAGGTCATCCTGAATAACACATCTTTTTTTTTATTAAAGTTTTATGGTCACTCCGAATTTTCCACCGGAAGAGATTCCACCACCGAATTCTACATTTACGCCAAACTTATCAGAAAAGAAATAGCGACCACCAATCTGTCCTTGAAGACCCAGTGCAGACGCCTGAGCTCCAATGTAGTCATTTGGTGAAGACCAGATATAATAGCCAAGTGTAAGACCTGCATACAAATCCCATTCAGGATCCAGGTCGATCAGGGAATTGAAATGGTAGTTACCATTAAAACCAAGAGTGAAAATGGAGTGCGAGTATCTGGTTGAATTGAATCTTTCAGAATAGTTTCTATAGGAAACTACCGGACCGATGGTGATATCCTGATGTACACCAAAATCAACGCCCAGGTAAACAGGGACACCCCAGGTAGAGAATCCAACACCAGCATTGAATTGCTCATTTCCTTTTCCTAGTGAGCCTTGCGCTTTGGTTGATCCTATTCCTAATAAACTGACAAAGAATACAATAGCAACTATCCTAATTGTGTATTTCATATGTAATAATTATTTATGGATTAAATAAATTTTCTTTCCAATGACAAAGCTAATTGCATTGCGAACTATATTTTGATCTCCTCAAAAAAAATTTTGATTGAATTACCTATGGACCATAAGCATGTTAGGTCCAGGTCAGATTTTGACAGCCATTTTTTCCGGAAATGGAAAGGAAACCCTAATCTCACAACCTTTTCCGGGAGATGATTCAATGCTAAGTTCACCATTAAACAACGCAATCCTCGAACGAATATTGATAAATCCAATACCTGTGGTCTTAACAGTGGTATCAAATCCAACCCCATCGTCAATGATTTCGAAATTAAACTGATCGGCATTCATCCATAGTCGGATAATCACACGCCGTGGCTTCGCATATTTGATGATATTATTGCACTGCTCCTGGATGATTCTGAAAGTACTTGTTTTAAGCTTGTCTGACAGAAGATCTTCCCTGAATTCGGTAAAGTCAAACTGGACTTTGAATCCAGCTGTCTTACTAGCATGATTAAAAATCTCCTTAATAGATTTTTCAAGTGTTTCGCCTTGTAAAAATGGAGAAATCAGATCATGAGAAAGCATCCTGATTTCCTCAATACTCTTTTTAATAAGTTCATCTACTTTGTGAAGGTCACTGTTTGTATCACCAATCTTTTTCAGTCCAATATTTAAAAACAACCCAGCTCCTGTCAGAACCTGCACAACGTTATCATGAAGCTCCCTTCCAATCAGCTTCATAGTTTCCTGCTCGATCTTTTTCTCGTTTGTAATGTCACGATAGAAGACCGTAATTCCATTTTCAGATGGATAGATCTTTACAGAATACCATCGATTGAGCGTCTCATTAAAGGTAGTAAACTCTCGTTCAGACATTGTTTCTACCGCTTTCTTGGCCATTTCCCACAGCGAAGAGTTGATGATATCTGGATCTACTTCCAGAATATTCTTACCCAATGCATCTTCTCTGCCATCGGGAAAATGAACAGCAGCAGCGTCGTTAATAAACAGATAGTTCCAGTCTTTATCAAGCGAGATCACTCCGTCGTTGATTCTATTGAGGGTCACTTCTTTTTCCCTGGAAGCAGCCAGTGCTTCCCGTTGTGCTTTTTTTCTGTCTGAAATATCAATCCCCATTCCAATCAAATATTCCTTCTGCTCTAACCTGATCCTTCTTCCATACAGGTAATAAGGTACTCGCTTGCCATTACGCATTATTAGTACGGTCTCAATCTCATCCTCACCTCTTTCAAAAACTCTTTTGATTGTATTCAACACATGATTTGATTCTAGCAAACCAGAAAAATCCTGCGGTCGTTTTTCCTTCAATTCAGATTCAGTAAAACCAGATATAGTTTCGAGATACTTGTTCCATCTGAGAAACCTTCCATCCCGATCAAACAAATAGAATATACCCGGAAGACTATTGATGATCGAATCTGAAAGATCCTTTTCATGTTTGAGTTCACTGGTTTTTTGTTCTACCAGTTTATTTAGCCTTTCCGGCTGGGTTGACCATTGATAAAAAAACAGGCCCGATATAACGGCCAGGATCAATCCCAGAAAAGAAAACCCGAAAGCTTGTTGATATACCAGGTGTGGATATTTTGGACTAACATATAGAATCCACTCTCCATCAGCTATCTCAACGGAAGCCACACTTTCTTTCTCTTTATCAACTGGATCAGGAAGAAAAAACTCCTCCTTACCTGTGAGGGGGTTGATCTTGGATAACTGGTAATTAAAATCTCTATCAATAGAACTGGTAACACCAATTGCCCTCGTGAGTGTTGAAAGTTCGATCACTGTCACTGAGAACCCAAAAAATTCGTTGTTTCTGTAGATTGGAAGTCGGCCAATCACGGCAACACCTCCCTGGATCAATTCCAACGGACCAGCAAAATATAGATTGTTTCTCTCGATTGCCTTTTGCGCTTCTGCGCTTGCCGGGGGGTAATTCAAAATATCTAAACCAATAGCTTTTTCATTTCCCTCCAATGGATAAATATTTGTGATAACCCCTTTTCTGGTCAGCTCCAGGGCATCAATGTAGTCGTATGAAGAGATGATATCTTGGGCAAGCTCATCAAAATTTTCGGGCACACCGTATTGTTCGACGATAAAAGCCAGCGTATTCGTAGCCGAAAGACTATAACTCAATGTCTCCTTCAGACGTTCGCTGACGGTATTCAACTCGTCAGCTAGCCTTTGAGATTCTTCACCCTTTCTTATCCTATACTGTTGAAATGCGAGGTATTGCGTAAGTAATAAGACCGTAATGAATACAATTATTCCAATGCCAATGGAACGATTCATATTTAACCAGCTAGTTCGTTCTAACTATTAAATATAATCAGTAAGACCTTCTATGATAAATAAAATCGAATTTAATTGAAATATAATGGCAATTAGATTTGGCACAAAAAAAGCCGCAGAGAGCGGCTTTTACTGGTTATTGGATAGGGCTTTTTATTCCTGGACGGTCTCCAAAACGGGAGCTTCAGGAAAGTCAATCGGGATATTTGTTACACCATTTATCAGGTTTGAAATAAACTTATCACCAATCACAAAGATGATATCTACAAGATTTGCTTTGCTATAGCCAGCCTCAAACAGCTCTTCCACCACTTCAGCACTTGGGTGTGTTCTTGAAACGGTGATATCTTTTACAAACCTGGCCAGAGCATCCAGCTTACTGTCAAATGAAGCCGATCCTTCCCTGATCTCCAGTATCTGATCATCTGTGAATCCATTCATCTTACCTATGGCAGTATGCGCTGATTGACAGTATCTGCAATCGTTAACCTGACTAACCACGAGATTAATGACCTCTCTTTCTTTGGTGCTGAGCGTTGACTTTCTGTTTTGAAGGTTAAGGTAATCTTCAAGCGCATTGTCATTGTAAGCTATTGTAGCATACAAGTTTGGCACAAAACCAATTTTGTTTTTCAGATTATCAAATATGGCCTGATTCTTTTGACTTACTTCTTCTTTTGTAGGGACATTGAAATTGATCATGAATTTAAAAGTTTAATGATTTTAAAAAGTTTACAGATCAATTAACGCCTGAGCCTATGATGGGTAAGAGGCTATTCTTCCCGTTTGACTGGTCATTTTTCCCTATTTCGACTTCGTCCTGTTTTTTGAATGACTGAGGGGATCTTTGGGTTACCTTTTTAAACAATTTATGAAAGGAACCTACATCATTATATCCCAGCTGAAAGGCAATCTCTTTTACAGAATAATCCGTATAAATCAGCTTTCGCTTGGCTTCCAGAACAATTCTATTATGAATAACTTGAAGAGGTGTGGAATGGTGAAACTTGAAGAAGGTATTGGCCAGGGTCTTGGGTGATTTGAAAAGCATGTCAGCATAGTCAGAAACCTTTTTATGTGTTTTGAAATGTCTGTCTACCAGAATATTGAATTGTCTGACAAGCTCTACTTCTGATTCATTGGATTTTGCTCCGAATAACTGTGTCTTGGCCAACCTGGTGATTTTGATAATCAATCGCTTCAGGAGGATCTGAAGCATCTCACCCTGTATATCATCGCGATTTTGAAACTCGTCATCAAAAACCTGTAACAGAGTATTGAATTTTGGTTCTTCATTTGAAGGAATGGTAACAAGTGGGATCTCATGATACCCATAAAATAGTATACCATTACACGATACCTCATCATCATGATCTATAATACAATAAAACTCCCTGTTGAAAGTGAAAGAGGTAAGCGGCAGATCTTTGGTCAAAATTTTCAGGTTTTGAAGATGTGTAGCCGTGATTAATTGATTCGGCTCCAGGTTGATGCCGATACCATCCAGTGATATATTGATATTCTCTTGAGACTGATTCCATAGGATAGACATCAAGCCAGGCACCTTATTGATAAATGGGAAGTCGGTTACGTGATCGGTGCTCATTACAAAATAAGCCCCTATCCGTTGGTCTTGAAAAGATTGCATGATAGGTCAAACCCAAAATTATCCTTGCTGGTTTCCTAAAATCAGGGTTTTACCCGTAAAGGTAGGTTGGAAGACATTTGAGTGTCAATATAATCTTACCTGCTTTAGCGTATTGTTAAAAAGGCTCAAATCAATGCCAACATAGAGTTCATGTGTATTATATACACTTGAGGTTAAACCATCATTTAAAAATTCTCCTGAATATCCAGCACGGATGTTGGAGAATAACACTGTGAACATCATACCAATACTCTTAAGATTTCTGGTATTGATTCCTACCCACACTACACGGCTCAACAAAAAGTTGCTCCCCAGTTCTAGAGATTTTGCTTCTGGATTTACGTACCTCAAAAGGAAATATGGTTTTATTTTCATCTCAACAAATGGATCTAAAATAAATCCACCACTTACATAATAATGTTTCCGATAAACTTCATTCCCATTTCCATCAGTAACATCCAGCATCCTGGGAACAGATATACCCAAATAATACTTCTTTGCAGCAAGAAAAATGCCTGTGCCAAAATTTGGCCTCAGAAATCCATTGGGAGCATCTGTGAAATCAGCATCCGAGGGGTCATCCAGATTCAGCTGTCCATAGTTGAAGTTGAAAGAGGTAAATCCCAACTGAAGGCCAAATGACAGCTTTATAGTTTCACTAAAATTAATGGCATAAGAATACGCTCCAAACAGATCAGTATTTTGGTTTATCCCCACTTCATCATATACGAGTGTCAACCCAACCGCCATATACTTATTATACAGGGATGTATTACCTGAAAGCAAACCGGTAGTAGGAGAACCGTCAAGCCCCAACCACTGTTTACGAACCTGGAGATCAAAGCTTGTCACCTCTCCTGCTCCCGCATAGGCGGGATTAAACATCATTTGGGTGAATTGATATTGTCCTATGACCGGATCTTGTTGAGCTAACAATTTGAATCCTATCAGAAATAATGCTAGAAAATGTACATACTTCATCGGTTCATCTTTTTAATAATAAAAATCCTGTCTTAGGACTTGAACCATCCCTTAGATCAATGATATAGAAATATGTCCCTTCAGTTAGATCACCGACAGACCCTACATTCCTTACTCCCTCAAACCTTAGATTAGGAACAGCATTATCATACCCTGATACCTCAAATACTTTGTCGCCCCATCGGTTGAAAACCTGAACAGCACTTGAATATGACTCTATGTTTTCAATCTTGAAGAAGTCATGTTTTCCATCACCATTTGGTGCAACTGCATTGTAGATAATGATTTCCGGATCGGCCCCAGATCCTTCAATAACCTCAGCAAAAACCCATATTGAAACTGTGCTATCCTGAAATTGAATCGAGAGAAGTGTGGAATCCCTTCCTGCTTCGTCTGAATTGAAGACCAGACTAAATGATTCCGAAGATTGAATTGCTATCGATGTGGGAATATTGGTAACAGAAAATGTCGAATTCGATGAAGTGATATCCAAGACCACAATTGAAGTAGTACCAATATTATCAATCACAAAATCCCTGGAAAGATCCATAAGTACTTCCGTTTCTCCAAGGTCTACACTACCGGAAACTTCCACCTGCTCAACATCCTCAATGATGGAAAGTGTAAACTCCGGAACGGGTGGCTCACCAATTGTTAATGTGGCTATCTCACTCACAATTTGGCCACATGAATTGGTAACCACACAAGTATAATCACCTTCATCCGTCAGTATCACGCTTTCCAAAGAAAGGTCAGGTAACGTTGCAAAAGCAATGTCTATTCCATCCTTCTGCCATTGGTATGACAAATTGTTACCCGTGGCTGTTACACTGAATACCACATCATCTCCTTCTGTTGCAATTACATCCACGGGTTGAGAGGTAATGGTTGGGGAGGCATAATATATATTGATGGGGATCCGAGCAGATTCACAGTATTCGATAATGGAAACATAAAAAGTGGTATCCCGATCGATTACACCTGTACTGAAAAATCCTGCATTTTCCACTGAAATTGGAGTAATTGCAGAAGCAGACTCATACCAAAGATAACTTCCTTCTGCTACTCCAGATGCATAAATATCCAGGCTGGTGGCAGTACAAATTGTAGAATCAGTAAAAGACAATCCTGGAACCGGAGGTATACTTCTTACGTTTACATAAACCTCATCAGATATCACATCCTCCGCCAAATCTCCAGAGACAATACACCTGTAATCATATCCATTGTGTGTTTGTGGAATATTGAAGATCTGAAGGTAATTCGTCAACACTCCACTGTAGATACCCGTATTCGTCAAGTTAACAAAGCCGCTTCCCTGGTCCTCCTGCCATTGATATGTAAGTCCTGTATCACCGCTTGCCTCCACAACAAAACCAATGTCTCCCCCCACACAAATTATTGTATCCTGGGGTTGCATGTCAATAACAATGACGGGAGGGCCAACTACCAGGTCACAAGCGGTAGTATTCCAGGGATCGAATAACACCCCGGCACTCATCACATCACCCAGACCTGAAGCATTGAGTGAATCATTCGTTGGGCCTGTCGGATCTCCCCACCAATTATTCCGGGCATCTACAGTACCCAGGCCCTGGTTGTTTATACCGAATGATGTGTTATCGAAAATACAGGAGCCTGAGATGATGGGTGACCCATTGTTGACTAACATCCCGGAAATACCACTTTGCTCAAGCCGGCTACTTGTAATGGTAGGAGCTCCATTTTCCACCACAATTCCAAATTCATTAGACCCTCTGAAAACAGTATTGGAAATGTCCGGAACAGCTCCATTATCTACAAAGATCCCCCTCCGACACCCATCAAAGTATGAATTATCTACTGTCACGGCAGAACTTCGGATATACAAAGCTGTCAGCCTACCTCCAATGTCATCGCCCATCTCCTCGAATTCGACATAATCAAATGATCCACTACTTCCGGCAATCAGGTCAATCCCTCCATCATTGGTCGTTTCCCCGATAAACTTGATGGTGCTTGACATTGTTCCTTCTGCGGTCAATGTTCCCGCTACAAAGAGATCATCATTGTTGCTAAAGTAAACCCACACGCCGGGCTCAATGGTTAGTGTGACTCCCGCATTCACCGTGACATCGCCGGTTAAACGATAAATCCAATCTTCCGGTAGAATGGGTTCGCTCCAGGTAGTATTTACAGTCACAGGTTGATTGTCGATGTAAATTTCCGAAAGCCCATTTGTATCAAATATTTCATCGTCCATGATTTCCGGGTGTGTGATCACATCAATGAAATTTCCGGAAAATGTATTGTTTTCTAATATAGGAACGATTGCCGCTTCAATGTGCAATCCGCAATCTTCACCAGAGAGCCCGTTGTTACTAAAGGTGGTATTTTGTATTGTAGCAGTATCCAGCAGGTAAATACCCTTGTCCAGGTTTCCGGTTATCAAAGAATTGGTCACTGTTGCCGTGCCATTCTCTACTCTGATTCCGTATTCATTACATGCCTCCAGAGTGGAATTTGTGACGTTTACAGCACCTCCGCTCAGAATTTGAATCCCATTCCTGTTGTTCACAAATCGACTGTGATCCACAGTCACCAACCCAGTTCCTCGTTTATATAACGCATGCAACCTGCTTCCAATGTCATCACCCATCTCATCAAATACCACGTAGTCAAATGCTCCATTACTTCCATCCTGAAAATCAATGCCCCCATCATTGGTCGTTTCCCCAATAAATCTGATGGAATCAGAGGGAGTGGCAATGGCCGATAGTGTTCCATCAATAAACAGATCATCGTTGTTGCCAAAGTAAATCCAAACACCTGGTTCAATGGTTAGCGTGACTCCCGGATCAACGGTGATATCGCCAATGATCCGATAGATCCAGTCCTCCGGCAAAACAGGTTCCTGCCAGGTAGTATTTACTGTTACATTCTGGTTATCAAGATAGATCTCGGTCAATCCATTGGTATCAAATATCTCGTCATCCACAATTTCAGGATGAGTGATCACATCGATGTAGTTATTTGTGAAGACGTTGTTGTCAAGAACCGGCACGATCGCTGCTTCAATGTGTAGTGCACAATCCTCACTGTTTGTTCCATTTCCATCAAAAGTGGTGTTTTGAATAGTGGCCGTATCCAGGAGGTAAACTCCTTTGTCAAGATTTCCACGAACGAGGGAGTTAGTCATTAGCATCGTACCGTCTTCTACACGAACACCGTATTCATTGCTGGACTCAATGGTAGTATTATCAATGCTTACTGCAGCCCCACTCAACACCCTAATCCCGTTTCTGTTGTTGACAAACCTGCTATTGTCAATAGTGACAGTCCCGGAACCTCGCTTGTAAAGGGCATGTAACCTTGCTCCGGTATCATCACCCATCTCATCAAATACTACATAATCAAATGAGGCATTACTTCCACCCAGAAGATCAATGCCACCATCATTGGTTGTTTCACCAATAAATCGAATGCTATCGGTTGGTGTTCCAACTGCAATCAAATCTCCTTCAACGAATAAGTCATCATTGGCACTGAAGTATACCCATACCCCTGGCTCAATGGTGAGCGTTACTCCGGGATCAACCGTAACATCCGGAAAAATCCGATATACCCAATCTTCCGGTAATATGGGTTCATGCCAGGTCGTATTTAGGGTAACTGATTGATCATCTATGTATATCTCAGTCAGGCCATTTGTATCAAAAATGAGGTCATCCACAATCTCCGGATGTGTAATCAAATCAATACTGTTACCAGTAAATACATTGTTCTCAATCACTGGAACTATGGGTACCGCTATATGGAGAGCTGCATCTTCTCCCGTTCCGATATTGTCAATAAAGGTATTGTTTTGAATGGTAGCAGTATCCAGCAAATAGATCCCTGTTGTGCCGGTACCCTGTATGGTATTTCCTGTAATGGTTGGTGATCCCAACTCAACATATATCCCGTATAGATCTCCATTCTCAATGACACTATTGGTAATCAAAGGTGTAGCGTCACTTCTTACCCGAACAGCTCCCCTACAATCAAAAAACTTGCTGTTGTTAATAGTTACACTGTTAGTTGTATTAATATCAATGGCGAATCCTCTTCCATTGATATTATCTCCCATTTCGGTCATTCGGACATATTCAAACTGGGCAGTGCTTCCGGCCAGGATATCGACTACTCCATCGTCTGAACCTTCTCCAATGAAGAAAATGGAATCCGCAGTGGTTCCCACAGCAATCAGGGTACCACTTACAAGTAGATTATCATTACCGGTAAAATTTAACACCACACCCGGTTGAATGGTCAGCGTCACGCCGGCATCTACTGTCACATCCCCTAAAAGTTCATAATCCCAGCTCTCCGGAGATTGTGGGAAATGCCAGGTGGTATTTGTAGTTACGTTTCTATTGTTGTCAATATGAATCCGAGCAATCCCATTGTTATCAAAATAGACATCATCCATGATTTCTGGATGCGTGATAATGTCTCGAATATTTCCTGAGAATGTATTGTTGTCAATCACAGGCACAACGACATCATCTATAAAAATGGCTGATTCACCGGCACCATTTCCATTATTCAAAAAGCTATTGTTCTGAATGGTTGCAGTATCTAAAAGGTGAATACCATTTGATCCGGTGTTTGTAAATGTATTGTTTGAAATCGTTGGATCTCCTAGAACCACATCAATGGCATAAATGCCCGAAGTTTCAAATAAGCTGTTTGTGATTGTAGGAGTGGCATTGTTATTTACTCTAATCCCATTTCTGCACTCATAAAATCGGCTATGATCTACAGTCACTGAATTAGTGGTTTCAATATCTATGGCAAATCCACGACCATTGATGTTGTCTCCCATCTCGGTCATACTCACATAGTCAAACTGGGCAGTACTTCCTGACAACAATTCCACAACTCCATCATCTGTGATCCCACCGAAGAAAAAAATCGAATCAGCGGAGTTTCCTATTGCTACAAGGTTACCACTGACAAAGAGGTCATCTCCGCTGGTAAAAATCATCTCAACACCCGGCTCAATAGTAAGGGTGATACCAGCGTTGACCGTCACATCTCCTAAAAATTCATAAGACCAGCTTTCCGGAGGAAAATGCCAGGTCGTATTTTGTGTGATACTTGTTCCTCCATCAATGTGAATCTTGGAGAGCCCATTGCTGTCAAAATAGGTGTCGTCCATGATTTCGGGGTGTGTGATCACATCAATGTAGTTGCCAGTAAAGACATTATTATCAAGGATTGGAACTATTACAGCATCAATATGTATCGCACAATCATCACTGTTTGATCCATTGCCCTCAAATGTTGTATTTTGGATAGTAGCTGTATCTAAAAGATAAACCCCCTTGTCAGTGTTACCTCGAATCATGGAGTTGGTCATTGTCATCGTACCATCTTCTACCCTCACCCCATATTCATTACAAAATTCTATTGTGGTATTGTCAACACTGATGGCAGCTCCGCTCAATACCCTTATTCCATTTCTGTTGCCTATAAAGCGACTGTGATCGATGGTTAATGCACCTGTCCCACTCTTGTATAAGGCATGAAGTCTGCCTCCGATGTCATCACCCATTTCATTGAAGACTGCGTAATCAATCGTACCATTACCTCCGTCCCTAAAATCAATCCCTCCATCGTTAGTAGTCTCACCTACAAATCGAATGGAATCAACCGATGTGCCGATTGCCAGGAGAGTTCCATCTACGAACAAATCATCGCCATGACCAAAATTTACTTCTACTCCGGGATCAATGGTGAGTGTCACACCAGGGTTTACAGTAACATCACCCGTCAAAATATATGGACTTCCCGAGAGCATCCAAGTTGTATTGACAGCAATAGTTCCACTAACATTTGTCGGTTGCGCATAGCATGTTACCGAGAAGAATATAAGCAGAACAGGAAACAGGATTTTTTTAGCGGTGATCATATTTCTCTGTTTGCTCCTTTAAACCAGGGTAAAAGGAGATTGAATGACATTAATTCTGGCGATATTCCCAATCCCTATTGCACGGCCAACCATTAACCTCAATCTTGAGTAAGTTCAAACATTTTTGATTTTTTTCCAAATGTTGCTCACCGCAACCATTCAAAACACTTACTCCAACTAATCATCATCTGACCCATCTGAGATGAGTGTGAACACCACAGGTTTATGATCCGAATAGTATTGATAAAACAAATTAAGATCATTTTCAGGGTACGGAGTAGCTTCCTGCCAGTAGGGCCGCATCACCTCCATTAGGTTCACTATTTCAAAAGTACTGGCTAATTCCGAACCGGTATGATCCATGTGATACATCACGTGATCATAGGGTTTACCACTGGAAGCCAGGTTAGTGGGTAGACAGTCTCTGTTCAAGGAATTATAACCAGCAGGTAATAAAGACAGCAGCTCAGCCTGAGTGTAAATATTCATGTCACCCACAATAATAAAATCCTTTTCTATGCTGTCGCTTTTATCAATCCATTGGGCAATTGCCCCTAGTTCTTCCTTTCTCCGGGCTTTGTCTGCCGAACCGGACCCCGGCTTCAGATGTACTGAAATCAATGTGAAGTCAACGCCATTATCAATGGTTTGAAATGAAAAAGCATAAGGTACCCGCTCAAACGAAGGATGATCACTTCTGTCATCCGCGAGAAAACCGGTAAAGAGCTCATCATCGATATCCAATTTATCAGCTTTGTAAAACACAATGAACCATTCCGTGGATGAAGCATTGCTATGAATTTCCTCGTTCGTGCCTGTATCTTCTTCAGATAACCTGTATTCGAATCCATGGGTCAGCATTGCATCCACAAAGGCTTTTGCTTCCGGGTCAGCCGAATAGCTGGTTCCATCGGGAAACTGCCCATCCGTTGGAGGGCTCACCAACTCCTGGACCAATACCAGGTCATAATTCTTGAGAATATCTGCTAAAGCCGCATCGTCCTTCTTCTTGTATAGACCAACAAACTTGATATTAAAAGAGCACAGTTTAAGTTCCAGCCCGGATGATTCCAATGCAGTTACTTCCTCTGGTTCCGAAAAAACTTCAGGCTCGGGCTGGGGTCTATTGGTCTGTTTTATCGGTCCGCAGCACAGGCCGAAAAACAATATCATGAGGAAAAGTAGCTGGTTTCTCATCTTTAAATATGGTTGTATTTTAAATAACTGTATTTAAAGATAAGGCAACCAGCAACAACTTATACTTTTTATTTAAAAAGCTTAATGATGCTATTAAAATGACTGGTAAAAGCGCATCAAAGGAATCCTGAAATTACTTGGAAGCAACAGCTTCTGTAATCACAACTCCAGCTTTGGGTTGGTCATATTTTACTCCAAGCAAATGAGCTAATGTTCTCGCTACCTGATTTTGATAATATCGCTTATCGCCTGCCATTACCCCTTTGGCTGGAGTATCAGGCCCAATTATACCAATCCAGATCTGATCTGAGATGGGTACATTTCCACCGTGACTTCTCCAGGTATCTTTGGGATTGGTACCGCGTCCATGATCTGTGGTGATGATGATAGTAGTCTTATCTTTATATGACGCATCAGATTGAACATATTCCCATATTTCTCTGATATAATCATCCGTCTGCGTGGCTGACCACAAGTATTGATCATATTTACCTCCGTGAGCATAATCATCAGTCTCACCATAGGCTATATATAGTACTTTAGGCTTTTTATTTTTCAGGCATTCCAGGGCATAGTGATGTGTGAAAACATCCAGCCTTACTCCGCCCCATGGACTTCGGATCTCGTCCTGTAGATCGTTGAGTATTCTTTCTTTCTCAGTCAGGTCCCCTTCTTCTTTTTCAAAACCTGCATTCACCGGAATGCCACTTCTCTCCTCATTCACGATGTAGGGAAATACATCCCATGACCCAAACGCAAACACTTTCCCTTTGTAGGCTTTCTGGTTATGGAGGTATTCCAAAACTGTCACATTTGGGTTGGGGATCTTGCTATTGCTATTGATTCTTTCATCATCTGCAAAACCGGAAAGTATCTCATTATACCCCGGATAGGAAAACTTCATGGTATTGCTGCAGTTCACTTTGTTGCCCAGGTTTCTATTGCCGTACAGCTGTCCTTTGCTGGCCAGGGTACTCCAAAAGAATGGCATAAGTGTTTTTCTACGCACTGTAGGGTCCTGGTCCCAATATTGTTTGGTCAGCTCATCGGGATCCTCCACATATCCTGAATCGTCAACAAGGAGGGAGTCAGCACCATAAAATACTTCCTGCCACCGCATTCCATCCAGAGAGATCAGGATTACATTCTCGGTTTTTAGTTTCTGTGAAAAGCAGGTTAATGTAAATGATGCGGCGAAAATTAATAACAGTATTCTCATAATCTATTTAATAAAATGAACAGGTTTCTAAAACTTGATCACGATCAGGATTTTGGTTTCTTCTCTGGCTTTGTCCTGAGATACTCAAACCGGTATACACTCCAGGATCCCTTTCCATCTACTCCCCCCAGGCTAAGCTTACAACCGTACCTTTCAGCATATCGCTTTTCATGCTCAAGGGCCTTTGACTTGGCATTGTATGAAGCCAGGATCTTCCAGTTTTTAAGTCCAATTACCTGTGACTCCCAATAGGATTTCCGTTTCGCCGGGTCTGTAGTGATCCCTACTCTGCAAGGCATACTGACATTGTTGGTTTTCTGCAGGTAAAATAAAGAAGGTTATTGAGAACCCAAAATAACCCATTTATTGAAACTTATCCAGATCAGGTATTGATTGGATTGAAAACAATAGTTTCATCAAACTATCTTGTGGTAAAAAATCTTCCTACCCCTTAGTATTTAAACACATCATACGAAGTATCTAATGAGTAGACTACAATAAATACGCTGATTCCATGAAATATATTTCTCAAATTTTGATTCTTATTTCGATAATACTTTCTCCAATTTCAATCTATGCTCAAATCCTGCTGCGTCCAATGCCAGAAGAAGGTTTTCAGTTAAGGATCAAAAAAATTGTGGATAGTATCGAGCTGGTTGATACTCACGAACACCTGATGGCTGAGCAATCTGCTGGCACCCATACACCCATCGACTTTATGTTACTACTTGCTCATTATGCTGATGATGACATTAAGTCTGCAGGCATGAGTAAACCGCAATTTGCCGAATTGCTTTCCGATAAATATGCAGTGACTGAGAAATGGGAAATCGTAAAGCCTTACTGGGAAGCTTCTAAAAACACTACGTACAATCGTGCTGTTTTATTGGCAATAGACGAGCTGTTTGATATCGGAGAGCTGAATGACAATACTGTAGAAGTACTCAGCGAAAAACTCAGAAATTCTTACGATGGTACCTGGTATGATTATGTACTTAAGGAAAAGGCAAAGATCAAATATGCCATCCAGGATGTAGGAAGCCGTCGTGAGGAAGATTCCATGTTCAGGTATGTAGAAAAATTTGACCAGTTTATCAGGATCCAATCTAAACAAGATGTGTTAGCCCTTGAAAAGAGCTTCACAATGAAAATATCAAACCTCGATTCTTATGTTGATATGCTTACAAAAGCCTTCGAGCAAGCAATTGAAAGGGGTATTGTTGGAGTAAAGTCAGCATTAGCTTACCACAGGCCTTTAAATTATGAAAATGTAACTAAAGAGGCTGCAGATAAGGTTTTTAGCAGACTAATGGAAAGCGATGAGGATTCAGTTTTTTCTTTTGAGGAAGCAAAACCTTTTCAGGATTTTATTATGCATCAAATTATTCAATTAGTGAGAAAACATGATCTCCCATTTCAGTTTCATACTGGGCTACAATCAGGGGATGGAAATATCATAGATAATGCCAATCCCTCTCATCTGGCCAATTTGTTTTTAGAATACCGGGATGTCAGATTTGTTTTGTTTCATGGGGGCTTCCCTTATGGGGGTATTTTATCAACACAAGCTAAAAGTTTCAGAAACGTGTACATTGATATGTGCTGGTCTGCTGTTATTTCTCCTTCCTACAGTGAACGTTATTTACACGAGTGGATAGAAACGGTGCCCTCCAATAAGATAATGGCCTTTGGCGGAGATTATCATAATGTAGAGAGCACCTTTGCTCATTCCCTTATTGCACGAGGTATTGTATCAAAGGTGCTGATAGAAAAGGTTGGGTCAGGCTATCTAACAGAAGCTGAGGCACTTGAAATCGCTAAGCGGATACTTCACGATAATGCCATTGACTTATTTAAGATCGAGTAATGAACTAATTCAATAAGTCATGATACTCAGCCGAACCTCAATCTCATGGACCAAAATGTGCCTTCTTTTAGGGTACTGACAACTTACTTGATCAGTTGTCTTTCAAGATCTTCCAGCGAAATACCTTTAGTCTCCGGCATTAGGAATCTAACAAACGCCAGCTGCAGGATCATAAATCCAGCAAAAATGGCAAATACGATCCATGGCTCCAGGGCATTGATCAATACCGAACCAAAAAGTGTAATCAGAGCAGCAAAAACCCAATGCGTGCCACAACCCCATGATTGACCGTATGCCCTCACCCTGTTTGGAAAGATCTCTGATATAAATACCCAGATCACTGCTCCCTGACCAATCGCATGGCTGGCAATGAATGTCAAAATAAACACGAGCTTGAAATTAGCACTCTGATCTGCAAGGAATGCATACGATACCATGGCCAGGCTGATGATATACCCCACAGATCCAATGTACATCAGCTGTCTTCTTCCTGCACGGTCTATCAGGTAAAGCCCTGCCATCGTAAATACCAGGTTTACCAGTCCAATGGAAATTGAGCTCAAAAGTGAATCAGCAGTAGCAAACCCGGCCTTTTCGAGGATTTCAGGTGCATAGTATAGCACAAAATTGATCCCGGAAAGCTGATTGAAGAATGCTATGAGAAATGCAAGCAACAATGGTGTACTGTACTTTTTAGAGAACACGTTGTCCGCTCCCTTACTGGTATCAGCTCGGTCTTCTTTGATTTCCTCCAGCATCCGTTTAGCTTCCTCTTCGGTGGCAGAAAGCTTCAATATCCTGAAAGCCTCAGCTTCATCCCCCTTGTGCAACAGCATCCACCGCGGACTCTTGGGTACACCAAAGATTAATATGGTATAAATAGCGGCTGGTATGGCCTCAACACCCAGCATCCATCGCCAGTCATTGGCGCCACCAAATCCTTTGAGTAGATAGTTGGAGATAAATGCGACGAGTATTCCGAATACCAGGAAGAACTGATAAAGTGCTACCAGCTTACCTCTATCTTTTGGTGTGGCAATCTCTGAGGTATACATAGGTGCCGCAATCGATGAAGCTCCTACACCCAATCCTCCAATAAACCTAAAGAAAGAAAACATGTACGGATCAGTGGCAAAGGCAGAGCCAAGGGCTGAAACCAAATACAACACCCCGATCCAGATCAGGGTGACCTTTCTGCCATATTTATCGCAGGGAATACCACCAAAAAGGGCTCCAACCACCGTACCCCAGAGGGCCATCGACATGATGAAAAGCCCATGAAAGAAATCAGAAGTTTGCCACAATTCCTTGATAGGCAGATTAGCTCCCGAGATCACTACCGTATCGAAGCCAAAAAGGAATCCGGAAACGGCTACAACAATGGAATAGTAAAGGATTTTTTTGTTCATTTTCAGGTTAATTAGTTTCAGCGAACTCCTTTCACTTTCATGTCAAGGGTATACACTGATTTAGAGGCTGTTATAAATAAAACTGACTGGTCTGGCCCGCCAAAGCAAATATTAGCAGTCCAGTTTTCATCTACATCAATCTGTTCAATTATTTTTCCCTTTTTGTTGAAGACGGTAACCCCCTTTCCGGTGATATATACATTTCCCTCATTGTCTATGGTCATCCCGTCAGAGCCCATCTCGGCAAATAATTGTTTTTCCGAAAGCGCTCCATCTTCTTCGATTTTGAAGGTGTAGGTCTTTTTATCACCGATATCTGCCACATACAATCGCTTACCCTCAGGAGTACCTACTATACCATTGGGTCGAACAAACCCATCTGCCACAACAGAAACTTCACCGTAACCCGGCTCAAGATAATACACCCGTTCTGCTTCAATCTCCTTCTCTTCACGGTCCCAGTATTTTCGCTTATAGAATGGATCGGTAAAATAAATTCCTCCTTTTTGGTCTACCCAAAGATCATTGGGACCATTGAGTTTTTTGCCTTCAAAGTCTGTGAGGATCACCTTGTGATTTTTCAATCTGTCAAATTCCCACAGTTCATTTTTCTCATCTGCACAAGCCAGCAGATTCCCAAGATTATCAAAATACAGTCCATTCGATCTGCCGGTTCCTTCTAAAAACAGTGATACACCCTTTCCTTGCTCCCAAACATAGATTCTGTCATTGGGTTGGTCGGTGAAATAGACTTTCCCTTCAGGATTCACTGCGGGTCCTTCCGTAAAAGCATACCCGGTCGCTACCCGTTGAAGTGTGGCACCATCCGCCACAAGTTTGCTTTTCTGAGCATTCACTGTGAATACCCAAAAGACCAAAACGATCATTATCAATCTATACATCATCATACTATTTAGCTACCCAGCCACCATCTACTGTGATCAATTCGCCCACCATGTAATTAGCAGCATTGCTTGCCAGATATAAAGCCACTCCCTGAATCTCTTCAAGCTCTCCCCATCTGCCGAGCGCTGTGGCACCAACAATAAAATTCTTTGCTTCTTCAGTTTCTGCTATCGGAAGATTCATTTCAGTGAGAAATGGTCCCGGACATACACCATTCACATTGATATTGAATGGAGCCAACTCGAGGCCAAGCGCCCGGGTCATTTGTACGACAGCCCCCTTACTGGACGTATACGGGGTTCGGTTGGCCAACCCTACCAGGCCTAGAGTGCTGGCCAGGTTGATGATTTTTCCGGACTTGGCCTTTTTCATGTGAGGCACCACAGCCTTGCATGCCAGCCAGGTACCGGTGACATTTACATCCATTACTTTTTGGAAGTCTTCCAGTGAAAGCTCATCAATTGGGCCCCGGATATTGATGCCGGCACTGTTTATCAGAATATCGATTTTGCCGAACTGTTCTATGACGGATTTGGCCATCGCCTGCATATCTTTTTGGGATGTGACATCACCAGATATTGACACAGCTTTTACTCCAAAATTGGATTGGATAAAGTCCGCTGACTCCTGACCTTCGTCTTTGTTGCGATTTACCAGAACGATATCAGCACCTGCTGAAGCCAAAGCCTGCCCCATGGCAAGGCCAAGTCCTTTGGAGCCTCCGGTGATTACAGCTACTTTTCCTTTCAGTTCAAATAATTTAATTCCGGGTAATTTTTTGTTTGACATTCTTCTTGTTGTTATGATAATCCCAGGCTGTTTTCAGCATACCTGAGGGATGTAAGATTATTTAATTCTTCAAATTCCAGGGCTCCCGCCATATCTTTATCGGAGGTGGTTGGTAATTCGAAACGTGACGATTTGGCCTTCTTCAGGATACCAGCCAGCTCCCTGCCTGAATGTTGATGATCAAATGTAGCCCAATAATTTTCAGTGAGGCAAGGCACCTTTAAGGGATCACGGGTAATCATCTCCAGGTTGAAAGTAATCTTTGGATTGTACTGCTTACACAGCTTGATAGCACGCTTAAGATCAACTACGCCCTCGCCAAGCGGAACTTCAGACAACAGGATGCCATCTTCGTACATAGCATAGGCCATGTCTTTGATATGGGTAGAAAAAGCATAGGGAGCCAAGGTCTCGATGACATACATAGGATCCTCCATAAACGAAATATTGTTACCGGTGTCGAGTGTCACGCCAATCCATTCGCTGTCAAAATGCTTGATAATCTCTACCAACTCATCGGCCCTCCAGTCTTTGTGATTCTCGATGGCCAGTTTCATTTTATGTTTCCTGAGGACAGGTTCGGCAGTTTGAATGGCCTTCAGTGACTTTTCCTTAAATTGAACAAATGCATCTCTGCTCTCAAAATTCACATACCTCCTGCCACTCAGACAAGCTGTCCTGTTAATACTTGCCCCGGCTTCTTTGCTGGCAATTAGATCATTTTCAAACCTGGAAATGTCTTCGTTTTCTTGAGGTAATCTTATCTGACCTTCAAAAAACAGTTCGTGTGCATCACATTTCTTTCTCACCTTTCTGGCAAAGTCCTTTGTCCATCCCCCAACACCCAGTTGCGAGCCACCAGCTTTTATTTCAATGCAGTGATCGATGACATCCAGGGCACTTTCAAATGAGGGGTAGGCCCCCACATTTTCCTTATGCTCCCATCGCACGGCATAGGTAGCCTGCGACATCCCCATGCGCTCACTTTTGAGGAAATCCGGGATCACCAAATTCGGGACTGCCATCATTGCTGTAGCAGTGGCTGTTTTTGAGATAAATGTTCTTCTTTTCACATTATGGGGTGTTGAATCAATACTAATCAGAAACTTCCATCAATTCTTCAGCTGTCCATGGGGTCATCTTTCCCTGTCCTCTCACACGATATCCGGCAACTGTCCTTCCGGAAACCGGTCCGGCTTTATGTCCCCACTCATTACGAATATACGTCATTATAGCCGCTATCTTCCCGTCATCAAAGACAGAAAATGATGGCATCTCAGGCAAAATATCCGGAGCACCATATTCTTTACCGGCCACGGTCACAGGGCCTTGCATCCCATGAATGAGCAAAAGGGCCAGCCTTTTCTCCGATCCCAACACCCATTCTGAGTTTCTCAAAGGAGGCCCAAAACGATTCAAACCTTTGCCATCATTTCCATGGCATCCTGCACAGATATTTAAGTACTGTTTACGTCCATATGCATACTGCTCCGGATCGATCTTTACCGTAGAAGTATCAAGCTCAGCCTGCGAAACAGGTTTTCCCGGCCACTCGAATAACCCGGTAAGGGTTTGAATTTTATCCTTATAAGCTTCATCATAGGAGCCTACTTTCGAGAAGATTATGGGCTGGCTTTTTACCCTAACGGCAGTGAAATTTCCTTCCATGGCAGACAGACTCATGCCCTCCAATATCGCCTTTTGTTTCCATGAAATACTTCCATCTTGCTGATCCAGGTAGCTAATCATCCGGGTAAGTTCATTGGAATCTCCTTTTTTTGTTGCTGCCGCAGCCAGCATTTCAATCATGATCGATTTGTTGGGTTCTGGTTCCTGCCAGGAATCCTGACCCATAAGGGCCAGCATAAAATCGTATTCCAAATTGGTCAGACTGCTCAGAACCGCGTCACGGATGAGTGGTTTGTCATAATGCTTGTCCGCTATTATCTTAAGTATTCCCTGACGGTTGTTTGTGGCTAAAACTGATGCACTCAAAGCTATCTGAAGATGCACAATCGGATCATCCTGTGCAGCTAATTCATACAGTTTACTGGTAAACTCTGCTGGCACATTGGATCCTGAACCAGTCAGCTCTTCCAACAACCTGATGGCCAGGGCCTTTACATGACTATTGCGATCTCCCAGGGCCTCCATATAAAACCCATGATCTATTCCCATTTCAAAAAGTGTCCAAAGCGCATGTATGCGGGATGTATAGTGTGATGACTGATCCCTCACGATTTTGGTTAGAGGATTCTCTGCTGCAGGATCATTTCTTTCTGTCAGCAATTGTTGCACCTGATCCCGATACCATCCATTATTATGATGCAACACCGCAACAAGGTCAGGGGTATCAAGGGATTCAAGATCTACTCTTGAATGCTGTTGATCACTGTCCGGAATAACTCTCCAGATCCTTCCGCAATGGATGGGACTTTCGAGCTTTCTTTCAAGGGTTATCTCCCGAAGGTATTCTGTCATGTAAATGCCATGCTCAATGATGCCATGATACATATCTGCTATGTATATGGCTCCATCCGGACCGGAGGTCAGGGAGACCGGGCGAAAACGCTCATCTGTAGAAGCAAGGAACTCAGTACTGTCATGGGCATACTCGGCCTGGAGCATATACGAGTCTTCCACCACCAAATTCCGCTTGATGAGATTTCCTACCGGCTCACACACAAAAACATTTCCCAGATATTCCGGAGGTAACAGAGCTCCCCGATAAACAAATGGTGAACAGGCAGAGGTAAATTCTTTGATTTTTCCTTCGGCGTCCAGGGTCTCCGGTAAGTATCCCCGGTTAGCAGCCAGGTTGGGTCGGGCTGGAAAAACACTGCGATTTACGGTGAGTCCCACATCTATGCCAGTAGTCGGATTGTGGTGAGGGTTTCTGCTCAGGTAATTTGGTGGGACGAGATCAGCATGTAGCTGGGACCAGTTGTAATTATAATAAAGCCTGCCTACATCATCTTTGCTAATGCCCCACTGGCCTCTAAATTCCGTTTTCTCTTTTATCCATTCACCCTCGATTTGTTTATATCGGTGATCTGACTTGGCATTATACAGCCATCCGTCATGACCGCGAAGCAAACCATTCGGAGCATGTTCTACAATACCTTTTTTTGCATAGACCGAGTCTATTAAGATACGTTGATCAGCCTTTAGATCTCCATCAACATCCTGATATAGCCAAAGCGGTTCATCCTCTGCTATCAAAACACCATCTTCCACAAAAGCGATGGACCGGGGCAATACCAGACTGTCAGCATAGACAATACTTCGATCCATTTTTCCGTCCTCATCATCATCCAGCAATACGGACACCCTGCCAATGGGCGCACTTTCATCCGTACCATCAATATCCTGCATAAAACTCCGCATCTCAACTACCCAAAGCCTACCCTTCCGATCGAACTGAATTGCTACAGGCTCCTGGACCAGGGGCTCAGCAGCAACCAACTCGATTTTAAGCCCCGGGGCGAGCTGAAAGGATTGCAATTCTTCATCCGGACTAAGCGCAGGCGAGAGGTCAGAAGATGTGCAGCCACTAAAAAGTAACACTGCAAACCAGAGATAAAACAGGTAACTAACGGAAGCAGACCTCCTCATAACAGACTACTTGAGCGGAAGAATGTAAGAAAGCACTATGAGCTCTGCCACACCAACCAAAGAGGCTATTGCTAACGTAACCGTGAATGTCTTAAGTGCTTCTTTTTCAGACATGCCGCTCATTTTAGCTACCACCCAAAATCCACTATCATTCATCCAGGAGACGAAAATCCCTCCAAAACCAATAGACAATAGAATATATACCGGATGATAAGGAAGATCTGCTCCGTTTCCTACGATGGCATACATGATCCCGGAAGTTGTGATAAGTGCTACGGTACTGGAGCCCTGTGCTGTTTTGATGGCAGCAGAGATCAACCAGGCCAGCAAAACATAATGGATATGAAAGCCAGCTGTTGCCATCTCTATTGCATCCCCAATTCCACTGTGTTTGATCATCGCCCCGAAAGCTCCACCAGCACCAGTTATCAGGATAATAATTCCTGCGATTTCCAGTGGCTTACCAATCCCTTTCCATAATTCTTCCTTATTCATTTGTTTCTGCTGAACCCATGTGGTAATGGCCAAAACAGTACCAATGGACATGGCGATGTTTTTGTTTCCCAGAAAACTCACCCAATCTGGTATCCTAATATTGGCAACCTGTAATATGGATGTCAGACTGATCAGTACAATAGGCACCACGATAGGCAATACTGAAGCGGTCAGAGAGGGGCCATTGCTCCCGCTATTCATTTCGGGATGTGGTACTCTGATTGGGATTTCGATTTTACTATTGATTTTATGTGCGACATAGTAGGAAACAATAGCCGGAAGAATCCCAATTCCTATACCAGCCAGTATGGTAGTACCAAGATCTATATTCATCACTTCAGCCACTACCAGCGGGCCGGGAGTGGGCGGAATGGTAGAGTGGGCTATAGCCGCTGCTCCTCCTGCCGCCAGGATATAGAGAATATAATTTTTCCCGGTCTTAGAAGCGTATGCAATGATCACAGGGATCAACAGAAAAAACACTGTATCAAAAAACACCGGGATTGATAGGATGAAGCCACTTAACAGGAGTGCTATGGCTCCATTCTTCTCACCAAAAACACTCGTCAGGGTATTGACGATTTTGACTGCAGCACCACTTTCCATCATGGCTGTACCGATAATCGCTGCAAGGGCGATGACCCAGGCTATTTTACCTGTAATACTTCCAAATTCTACCATCGGGAGCTCTATCGCATTGATGAGGTGGTTGCCCTCCATACCCTCAAAAGGTGCGGATATGAGACCAACGACAACTGCTGAGACCATCATCGCTATAAAGGGATGAAACCTGAATTTGGAAATACCTAAGATGACTGAAATAATACCAAAAAGTAAGACCAGGAATGGCCAATAGGGGGTTTGGGTTAATGAATCCATCCCCGAAAGATATAATTACTTTATTAAAAATGCCTGAAATGGATTGTTCCATTATCAAACAAATTAAAAATCTGAGCTAAAAATCCAGATTTTCTACAGATTTAATACTTTGATTTGCAGAAACAATAAACAACCTACACTATGACTTCAGCAAGTGATTTTTGGATGCAAATTTTACAATTTGCAGGCATTGCTGGTTTGGCAATTGCGCTCTTGATTGTATTATTCTACAATCTAAGGTCAGTTTCTATCAGCAAGCGAAATAAGCGACATGATTTTATCGGGAAGTATGAGATCAAATGGTACAAAATTGCCAACACCATTTTCTCATTTGGCTTAGCCTTTTTTCTTTTCGATGGATTAGCGAGTGTTCTGGGTTCTGTAAGGTTGTATGAATTTGTGTATGTAGGCTTCATTTCAGGTGCTATCAGCTTTGCCATTGGCTATGGTGTTCAGCAGTATTTGAAGTTCTATTATCCTTTTTTCCTGGAGAAAAAAATGAGCCGTATCCGGTTTAAGAAAAAGATCTCTCCAAAATCCGGTAAAGAAATGGTTGTATTGACTGAGCGTGAGGAAGATATCCACCTGACTCAGGAGATGATGGACCATGAGACCAACCACGTCTATGACTACGATGTTTGGATTGACGAGGAAACCGGTTACAAGGAAATTGAGCGATATGATGGTCAACTTCAGTCTCTTATCTGTCCAAATTGTAATTTCAGGACTCTAAAAGAATATAAAGAGACTTTGGAGCAATCTCCGGGATATCGAACTGAAGGATTATTGAAAAAACATTTTAACTGTTCTTACTGCGGACATCAGGAAGTGAAGGAATTCTCGATTGCTTCCATCGAAGAAGAGCAGGAAATGACAAGCTAGGGTTATATTAGCTGAATGAATATTCTTCTTATTGAAGATGAAATATCATTAGCAGAAACAACCCTAAAATACCTCGAAAAGGAAGGCTATCACTGTGAGTGGGCCAAAAACCTTGAAGAGGCAAGTGAAAAGGCCTGGTTATATACTTATGACTGTCTCATTGTTGATATCACCTTACCCGATGGTAGTGGTCTGGATATCATCAAAAAGCTGAAAGAAAGAAAATCCCGCTCAGGGATCATCATTGTATCAGCGAGAAATGCCGTCCAGGATCGCATATCCGGACTGGAAATTGGGGCAGATGACTATATAATCAAGCCTTTTGATCTTTCTGAGCTCAATGCAAGGGTAAAAGCCGTCATCAGAAGAAGAAATTTTGACGCTCAGAATCAGATCTCATTCGATAAGATTGTGATCAATCCCTACGACCGCCAGGTTACCGTGAGTGGTGAGCCTCTCACACTCACCAAAAAAGAATTTGATCTCCTGCTTTATTTCATCTCCAACCCCAATAGGCTCATTACCAAAGAATCTATTGCTGAACATCTTTGGGGAGACAACATGGACATGGCAGATTCTTATGATTTTATCTACTCACACTTGAAGAACCTCCGCAAAAAGATCACTGGAAAGGGCGGCGATGACTATATCAAAACCATCTATGGGATTGGTTATAAGTTTGTAAAACCATCATAAGACGGTCTGAATGAAGCTACTTGCGATCACAAACAGACTATACCTTATTTCAATCGGAGCAGTGATCCTGATCAGCAGCCTCGCAGCATTTTTTATTCTTCGGTCTACTATCAACAATGAATTTAACAGAAAACTTGTCGCAGAAAAGGAGCACCTACTGAATGAATTCAAGGCCAATCCGAAATTAAGTGAAGGGAATTTTCTCAATGTAGGAGACAGAATAACGATCACCCCTTTTCGGTCAGACTCTGTCATACGGGATCTTATGCTAGACACCGCCTATTTTGAACCCTATGAAGATGAAGTACTCCCGTTCAGAGTATTGATCTTTACAGAGCGTATCAACGGCACCAACTACAAGATCACAATCAGTAAATCCATGGTCCCCAATATGGACCTGATCTCAGGCGTAGGACAGATCATGATTGGGATGGGAGGCCTGATCATTCTGATCCTGATCCTGATCAATAAAGTTATTCTTCGAAAACTTTGGGCTCCATTTGAGTACTTATTGGATCATCTCAAAACATTTGACATTACAAGTCCCCGTAGGATAAGACAGGGCGAGTACACTTTTGACTCGAAAGTAGATGAGTTTAAACAGCTCAACCAGGTGCTCAATGATATGATCAAACAATCCATCAAGGATTATAACAACCTGAAAGAGTTTACAGAAAATACTTCTCACGAGATCCAGACACCCCTGGCGATCATCCGAAATAAGGCCGAATCACTGCTTCAGGAGAACCTCAGCAAAGAACAACTGGAGGACATTGGAAAGATTTATGAGGCTGCCGGGCGTCTTTCGAGACTCAAAACAGGGCTTTCACTAATTTCCAGGATTGACAATAATCAATACATCAAAAAAGAGCCCATTAACTTAAAAGAGGTCATTGAAAATAAACTTGAAGATTTTGAAGAACTAATTGCCATCAAAAACCTGAGGCTGAAAACCACCTATTATGGCGAACCTGAGCTGGAACTGAATAGCGAACTGACCAGCATTCTTATCACCAACCTGATCAACAATGCGATCAAACATAATATAAAAGATGGACTGATCAATATCGTGCTAAAAGATGTAGAACTATTGATCGAAAATACCGGGACTCCACCTGTGATACCAACCGAGCAGATGTTTGACAGGTTTCAAAAGACAGGCGACACTTCAGAATCCACTGGGTTGGGGCTTTCTTTGGTAAAAAAGATTGTAGAACACTTCAACCTGAAAGTCAAATACATCTATGAAAAAGATCTGCATAAGTTGTACCTGACTTTTGAGCATTTGAGTAAAAAAACATCGATAAAATAGACCCCCTCCCGAGTTCTACTTAAAGTAGAACAAATATCCAAATTGTACTTTTACAAGTTGATACACATCTAATCAATACTCTAAAAAGCTAGACCTGAGAGGCCAGAGACTTTGAGCTACTCAGTTTCTGACGGACAGCTGAAAAGTATGCGTTTTTGGCCCAAAAAGGCCTGTTTTCTTAAGCAAAATCAACAACGTGTAGTTGAGGTCCGAAGAACCTGTAGTTGAACCATCAATCACACGTTGTTGAGCGGTCAATTGCACGTAGTTGCTTTGCCATGAATGTGTTGATCAGAAATGTAAGGCACATACATGGCTTTATTACCTCAATAATCACTCATTTTTAGCGTGGTATACACAAAGAGATTTATGGTGTTATTCTAATAAATAGCTATGAATATACTTACTATATTCAATGAAGGTTTTTAATAAAGAAGTCTCCATTTTACTCCTTTTTATGAGTATTCATGTCGTTAGTGATTGGTTATTCCTCTGAAAGCGCAAAAGCCAGGTAACTATCTCCGGATTTCGTGCCCAGCTTGCCGCCTCCACAAGCGATCACCACAAACTGCCTGCCTTCGATTTCATAAATACTTGGAGTAGCANATCCAGCTGCCTGAAGTTTTGCTTCCCACAAAAGACTACCGTCTTCCTGATCAAAGCATCGGATTTTTTCATCACTGGTAGAGGCAATAAACAGAAGGCCGTTTGAAGTAATGGCTGGTCCTCCGTAATTCTGAGTTCCGGTCTGCGGAATACCTCGCTTTGTCAATTCTTCATGTTCACCAAGTACTACCTGCCATTTGATGGATGCATTGTCCATATCCATGGCAGTCAGTGTTCCCCATGGTGGCTTGATGGCCATATACCCCTCCTGATCATAAAATTTATGATACCCTGTACTTCGGTAAGAAACGGATTTTGTTGCTGCAGCAACTGATGACTTCACCTCTTCTAACTGTAGTAGGTAGGAAGCAATATCATCTATTTGTCCTTGCTTCAACCACGCGAAAGATGGCATGGCATTTCTGCCGGTTTTAATAAGTGTATCAAACTCAGCCACCTTCAGCCTTTGCTTCAAATTCACCAGAGAGGGTATTTTACCCATAAATTCTCCTCCTTTCAGGTCTGCCCCATGACAACTGGCACAATTTTGCTTGTAGAGTGCTATCCCCCTGCCAATATTGGTTTCCGGGTTTTCAGCTACTTCTACCATGGTCATGATCCAGGGCACATGATTGGAATTGATATATAAGATATTGGATTGTGGATTGAAAGCTGCTCCCCCCCACTCGGCCCCTCCATCATATCCTGGAAATATCAACGTGCCTTCCATAGATGGCGGATCATATTCATGATCATGCCTGATCTTTTTCAGGATATTCAGCACATATTGATTAGCTGAGTCTGAGATATTTGTAGCATCCTCCAGCCCAAAATCAATTCGTGTAAATGGTGGTGGTAGTACAGGGATAGGTTGTGTAGGCCATGGATGCTCACCAGGCAATGCATCCTGTGGTACGGGTACTTCTTCTATGGGAAAAACCGGTTCACCAGTATCCCGATCGAGGACATACAGATATCCTTGTTTTGAAGCCTGCATCACCACATCCCGATCTTTCCCCTCTACTTTAATGGTGCCTAAAACAGGTGGTGCAGGTAGATCCCTGTCCCATATATCGTGATGGGTAGTCTGATAATGCCAGATACGTTCGCCTGTATCCGCCTTTAGGGCAATCACACAGTTTGCAAAAAGGTTTTGTCCTTCCCTGTCTGCCCCATAGAAATCATAAGATGCCGATCCTGTAGGGACGTATACAATTCCACGCTCTTCATCAACACTCATCCCAGCCCAGGAATTGGCTCCCCCTATTGTTTGCCAGGCATCCTCCGGCCAGGTGTCGTGACCAAATTCGCCTGGTTGTGGAATCGTATGAAAGATCCATTCAAGATCACCTGTCACAATATTATAGGCCCTGATGTGTCCGGGTGCTGCTCCGCTTGACTCATCAACCCTGGCTCCTAAGATGTATAAGTCCTGATAGACTACGCCGGGGGTATTGGCTAATACTACCCTGTTATCTACATTCCTTCCCAGATTTTTTTTCAGGTCTACCCTACCTGAGTCTCCAAAGGAAATTACTGGTTTCCCACTTTCCAGGTCAAGGCAATACAGGTAGTTGGTGGATGTAACCAGCAAACGTTTGTCTGCTCCCTTTTTCCAATAAGCCAACCCCCTGTTTACACCCATGCCATAAGATTTAAAACTCCCGGCATACGGGTCAAAAACCCATTTTTCCTTTCCAGTAGCAGCATCCAGAGCGAAAAACTTCATTGTCGGCGAACTGCCATACAACACCCCATCTATTACCAGTGGGTTGCATTGGATCTGAGATCGACCCTCCGGATGAGGATCACCAGCTCGATATTCCCAGGCAACCTCCAGTTGGGAAACATTATCCCGTGTAATCTGATCAGCCGGGGAAAACTGCTCGCTCATTTTTGAACCCAGGTAGGTGTCCCAGTTGATAAATTGATCTTTTTGGGTGCAGCTATAGACTAGAAAAAAGATACCAACAATCATGAAGGATTGAGTGGCTTGAGGTCTTATCATCTTCTTAATGGGTAAGGTTAATCTTGTTAAGATAATTTGATCTATCCTCTAATTAGTAACCATCAACCAATAATATCATCCTGCCAACACCTGATTTCATGTGGTATTTTCAATCTATCCATTATATTGAAGACCCATATTTCAGAAAATGACTCAATCACCCCTTTTCCGCATCTTCATTTGTGTCATCGTAGGCCTTGTACTTTGGTATTACCCTATATCAGAAGAAATCCCAAGGGAGGGACAGGAGGTATTTGCCGTATTTATTGCAGTCATCGCTAGCTTTTTGCTTCGTCCACTACCTATGGCACCAATGGTGCTTTTAGGATTGATCTCCCTGATCATCACCGGAACAATCTCCCTGGATCAGGCATTGGTCGGTTTTGGAAACAGCACGGTTTGGCTCGTAGTCGCTGCTTTTTTGATCTCCGGTGCTGTCCTTCACTCCGGATTTGGGCATCGGATTGCACTCTTTTTAATCTCAAAGCTGGGTAAAAATATCTTTGGTATCGCCTATGGACTTTGTGGATCTGAACTGATTCTGGGACCTGTCGTACCTTCCAACACGGCCAGAGGGGCCGGGATCCATGCCCCTATTGCTCAATCCTTATCAGAAGCATTGGGTAGTTTTCCTGATAAGCATCCTGACAGAGCCGGGGCTTACATAAGCCTGGTAGGCGGGCAAGCCAACCTGGTTACTGCAGGGATGTTTCTCACAGGGATGGCAGCTAATCCTTTATTATCGGAAGCAGCCGGTGAAATCCTTAACATCAACTTTGATTGGATGACGTGGGCCACAGGGACAATCGTACCCGGACTGATAAGCCTCGCCGGACTCCCCCTTTTCATCTATCAGTTTTCAAAACCGGACCTGAGAGATACCCGGGAAGTACAAAAACAGGTAAAGCAACAATATTTGGCACTTGGAAAGTGGAAGACCTCAGAAAAATGGATGTGTGGCATCTTCATATTTCTGATTACGCTGTGGACCACTTCCAAATTTCATGGGATGGGCACCAGCCTTGTGGCCTGGATAGGTGTTTGCACCTTATTTCTCACAAAAACCTATAGCTGGGATAAAATGATCCGTACGTCCGGAGCCTGGGACGCCCTGATCTGGCTGGGTGGCTTGTTGACCATGGCCAATTTACTAAAGGACTATGGCTTTGTGGAATGGTTTTCCACATCCGTTTCGGCGGCAATGCCTCCTGTTGAACCATTACTGTTGATGATCCTGCTGGCGCTTATTTACTTCTACTCGATGTATTTATTCTCTATGCTTACCGGTCATATTGCAGCGTTCATAGGTGGTTTTTTTGCTATTGCAATGGCTTATTCTATACCACCACTGACCATGGCTGCGCTTTTTGCTGGTTTCTCAACACTGTGTGGCTGCCTCACCAATTACAGTTCAGGACCGGAAATCATGTACTATGGGCAGGGGTATGTACCATTGCTGCGATGGTTCAAAGTAGGGTTTCTACTTTCCATTTATCACATTGTGATTTGGCTCANTTTCGGTATGNCCTGGTGGAAACTTCTCGGTTGGTGGTAATATTTTTTTCTGCTTCAAATTTTAATCAGAATTGATCTCTAATATTAAACTATAAACCTCATGACTGAAATCGTTCGAGATTCAAATCAGTTAACCCAAATTGTGATGTTGTTAGATCTTAACAACATCACATTCTTTTGAAATAAAATACTTTGAGCTATTTAGTAATAGTTGATAAATCGGGTTAGGGTCGGTATTTGCCGATCCTTTTCTGTTTTCAGCCTACTGTTGTGGCCAGTCATCAGTCCTGAAAGGCACAGCTGGTAAACCTTCCTCATTGTACAGATTGCACGCCGGATTATTGGCCCATGCATACCGAACATGCACCGGTTCTCCAACTTTATCACTTTTGAGCATAATTCTATTCTTTCCTACAATCTCCCCTTCTGCCCAATAAAACTTTTTGTCATTCCCTGCAATGGCGAACCCGGTGATCTCCGGTCCGGCCGCTTTCAGCCCAGACCCGACTTCCTTAAAAGTGACAATCACTCCAGCATCTTTTCTCTGGTGGCTTTCATAAACCGGCCCTGAATAAACGACATCTTCTCCAAAAGCCACTTTATCCGCTGCCAGCCAAAGCCTTTTGCCCACATCCTGCTTGTTTCTGGGATGGATATCAACTTCATTTCCAATATCAATGGCTACAGCCATGCCCGTATTATTTAATGCTAGCGTCTTTGTTTGGGCATCTCTCAAGCGTGCCCAATCCGGATCAGATGGCTCATCGAGCCGAGCCATATAGTTTGCCAGCTGCACAAATAGAAATGGAAAATCCCCCTGACCCCACCTTGTCCGCCAGTCACCGATCATGGTAGAAAACAGTTCATGATAGACATCATGCCTCCCTGCATTACTTTCACCCTGATACCAGATGGCTCCCTGAATGGTATACCCGGCAATAGGGTTGATCATACCATTGAAAAGTACTGTCGGGTATTGGCTGTATCTGATGTATTCGGGTACCGGTGGTTCTATCTCATTGGAAAACTTCCAATCTCCGGCCAGGTCCAGGTGTTGATCATTGTCCTCAATCCACAGCTCCCGATCCATCCCTACTGTCACTATATTGTTCCAGGTATTGATCAACCTCACGGCAATCAGATTGTTCTTCTTCTTGAGCGTCCCTTTGGGAATTTCTACCACACTCCCATGCAGTGAACCGTCAATTTTCTTTCCATTGATAAAAACAGTTTGATTAATGGTCAGCCTACCCAATGAAAGCCTGGCATCCTTTTTAGATCCTTTCCAGTCAAAACTCTTTCTCAACCAAACCACATCTTTAAAATCTTTGGGGTTGGGGAGCTGAATAGTTTCCCATGATGAATCATCAAAGTCTGATTCGTGAACCCCACTATTCAGATATTCCTTACTGTTGAAGATCTTACCTCTTTCCTGGTTGTTTTGTTCATTCTCCTCAAGTTTGGATTTCCAGTCGATGCCTGGCTCCAATACTTTTCTGGTTTCATCCTCATAAGCAGCTAATTCCAGCAATCGATCGGCGGAAGTCCAGGCTTCTGCTGGTGTACCCCCCCAATTGCTCTCGATTATTCCAACTGGTACATCTTTCTCCAGGTGGTTATGTTTGGCAAAAAACCAGGCCACAGCAGAAAAGTCAGGGGAATTTTCTGGATTAGCTACCAACCAACTTCCACCATCTACATCCTCCTTAGGTGAAAAGGCAATGGTATTAGGGACAGTAAAAAATCTTATCTGGGGAAAATCGCTATCGGCCACTTCCTCCTGCCAGTTGTCTACATCTGACTTGAGATTCCAGGCCATATTTGACTGACCTCCGGCAATCCAAACATCACCAAACCATATATCTTCCAGCTGTATTGTTTCATCTCCCGAGATGACAAGCTCATAAGGACCTCCGGCACTGTGAGCAGGGAGCATACACTCCCACTTCCCATCTTCACCCACATTTGTTGTTGTGCTCCTGCCATCTATGGTGACAGACAAATCCTTTCCTGGGGTAGACCATCCCCAAATCCTTACTTGTTTGTCCCGTTGAAGCACCATGTGGTCTCCAAAGAGTTTTGGAAGCTTTAAGTCCTGTCCAAGCAGAACCGAAACTGGTAATACAAACAGTAAAACAAAAGTGATGCGCTTCAAAAAGTGATTCATATCCAAACTCATTCTTCAGTGATATCGACCCGTGCATTGGTCATCAGTGTTTTTGCTTCAGCAACCAGGTCTGGATATTGAGCCGCCAGATCATGCTCTTCACCAATATCATCTTTCAGGTTATACAATTCAACAGGCCATTCTGATACAGGCAGTGCCTGCTCTTCTTTGGATTTCTTCCATACGGTTCTTACAGCTTTCCAATCTCCCTTTCTCACAGCCTGGGAAACCACACGCTGCTCCCTTCCCAGAGTGAACTCAAAAAACAAAAATTCATGCTGCTTTTGAGCGGCATCATCACCTAACATCGATGGCAGGAATGAAATACCTTGAACCTGCTCCGGTATAGCCTGACCGGTAATTTCAGCCATAGTGGGTAATACATCCTGAAAAGCACTGATGTGATCACTACTGGTACCCGGTTTGACCTTTTGTGGCCATCGTACAAGACATGGGGAATGAATCCCACCTTCATATAAATCCCTCTTATGTCCCCGAAAAGGACCATTGGAGTTCCAGTAAATAGGGTCATGACCTCCTTCCAGGTGCGCCCCATTGTCGCTGGCAAAGATAATCAGGGTATTTTCGTCTACGCCCAGGTCCTTAAGTGTTGTCAGGATTCTACCGACCTCATTATCCAGACTTTCCATCATAGCGCCAAATCCCGCAATAGGATTGATCACGTCCGGGCAAGGATCACCTGCAGCCCCGTATTTTCCTATTATCGTATCATATTGGGGGAGCTTTTCGCGCCATTTCTGATGCAGATCTGCAGGCGCATGCATGGCTGCATGAGGAATGGGTGTTGGGATATAGCAAAAGAATGGTTTCTTACTGTCCACACTCTTTTTGATGAAGCTAATGGCATAATCCATGATCAGGTCATGCATGTAGCTGGTTGTATCTACAGGTATTTGCACACCATTGTGGACCAGTGTATCGGTATAATAGGTATGTGCTGTGCTTTGTGTTCTAGGGCCAAAGTACTCATCAAATCCATGTGTCAACGGATTAGGATTCCCTTCCAAATAAGTATATCCGAGCCCCCATTTCCCAAAGATACCTGTGCTATACCCGGCATTTTTAAACAAACGCGGCATGGTAACCATATTAGGATCAAGAGGCACTTTGGGATTATTTTCCCCGGCGTTACCCCTCACCTGGATATGACCCGGATCAATCCCAGTCATCAGCACCGCTCGCGAAGGAGAACATACCGTATTCCCTGAATAGTGATTGGTAAAAACCATCCCTTCTTTACCCAGTCTGTCAATGTTTGGTGTTTGAAGCTTTTGTTGGCCAAAAATGGAAAGATCGCCATAGCCCAGGTCATCAGCCAGGATATAAATCACATTAGGCTTGCTATTTTCTTCCCCCGGGGATTGAGGCTGACAAGAAAATAACAGGGCTGCAAAAAGCAACAAAAAAGGAAAAATATTGGGTTTCATGAGGTTCAGTTAGGTTTATTTTTAAAGTTAAGCAATTTGGTTTCTTCACAAAGATCATAGCACCTAATCAACAAAAAAAGGTGACTCGTGTGAGTCACCTTTTAAACCTCAAAACACGCCCTGATCGGGCTGTATGATACAAACTAATTATTTCAGATCAAACCTGTCAAGGTTCATCACTTTGTCCCATGCTTTGACGAAATCCTTTACAAATTTCTCGTGAGAGTCATTACATCCGTAAACTTCTGCTATGGCTCTCAACTCAGAGTCAGATCCAAAGATCAAATCAACTCTTGTGCCTGTCCATTTTACTTTTCCGGATTTTCTATCCTTGCCCTCAAATACTTCTTCGGAAATTGGTTTCCAAACCGTGTTCATATCCAGTAGGTTCAGGAAGAAGTCATTGGTAAGAGCTCCTTTTTTAGAAGTAAATACTCCATGGTCAGAATTGTCATAATTGGCTCCCAGCACACGCAGTCCACCAACCAAAACCGTCATTTCAGGAGCAGTCAGGGTAAGGAGCTGTGCTTTGTCAATCAACAATTTTTCAGAAGTGACCGCGAACTTTGTATTTCTATAGTTTCTGAAACCTTCAGCAGCTGGCTCCAGGTAAGAGAATTGTTCTATATCAGTCTGATCCTGTGAGGCATCAGTTCTTCCGGGAGTAAATGGCACTTCTATTTTAACTCCGGCATCACTGGCCGCTTTTTCCACTGCAGCACACCCTGCCAGCACTATGGTATCAGCTAATGAAATCTTTTTACCTGACCCATTAAAGGACTTCTGTATACTTTCCAGCTTAGCCAGTACTGTAGACAACTGTACCGGATTATTTACTTTCCAGTCTTTCTGAGGAGCCAGTCTGATTCTCGCTCCGTTCGCACCTCCTCTATTATCCGATCCACGGAAAGTAGAAGCCGAAGCCCATGCTGTAGATACTAACTCAGATACGGTAAGTCCTGATGCCAGGATCTCACTTTTAAGTTTCTTGACATCAGCAGCATCTACCAGCTTATGATCTACAGCAGGTAAAGGATCTTGCCAGATCAATTCCTCTGAAGGCACTTCAGGTCCGAGATACCTGGAGATAGGTCCCATATCCCTGTGGGTCAGCTTAAACCATGCCTTTGCGAAGGCATCTGCAAATTCATCAGGATTTTCGTAGAATCTTCTTGAAATCTTTTCGTATTCCGGGTCAAACTTCAGGGAAAGATCAGTAGTAAGCATCCTTGGTGCATGACTTTTGGACGGATCGTGTGCATCAGGAATGATTCCAGCTCCGGATCCGTTTTTGGCCACCCACTGCTGAGCACCGGCAGGACTTTTTGTCAACTCGTAGTCATAGTTGAAAAGGTTTTCAAAAAAGTTATTGCTCCATTTGGTAGGCGTAGTTGTCCAGATTACTTCAGGACCTCCACCAATGGTGTCACCACCGCTTCCTGAACCGTAGCTGCTGGTCCAGCCAAGGCCTTGCTCTTCTATGGCTGCTCCTTCCGGCTCCGGACCCTGATATTTTGATGGGTCAGCAGCACCGTGTGTCTTACCAAAAGTGTGACCACCTGCAATCAGGGCTACTGTCTCTTCATCATTCATTGCCATACGGCCAAAGGTCTCCCTGATATCATGAGCAGCTGCAACAGGATCAGGTACCCCATTAGGACCTTCAGGGTTTACATAGATTAATCCCATGACCACAGCTGCAAGGGGATCTTCCAGATCCCGGTCACCAGTATAACGGTTATCAGCTAGCCATTCCCCTTCTGATCCCCAATAGATATCTTCTTCAGGCTCCCAGACGTCAGCTCTTCCACCTGCAAAACCAAATGTCTTAAAGCCCATAGACTCCAGCGCACAGTTTCCAGCCAGGATCATCAGATCAGCCCAGGAAATACTTTTACCATACTTCTGCTTGATGGGCCACAACAACCTTCTTGCTTTGTCAAGGTTCACATTATCAGGCCAGCTATTCAATGGAGCAAACCTTTGAGTACCTGCTCCTCCACCTCCTCGGCCATCACCGATCCTGTAAGTTCCGGCACTATGCCAAGCCATTCGAATAAACAATGGGCCATAGTGACCAAAATCTGCAGGCCACCATTCCTGAGAGTCTGTCATCAGGTCATACAGATCCTTCTTGACAGCAGCCAGATCCAACTTCTTGAACTCCTCAGCATAGTTAAAGTCAGGATCCATCGGATCCGAAAGTGAAGAATGCTGACGTAGAATATTAATATTTAGCTTGTTTGGCCACCAATCCTGGTTTCTGGTTCCTCCACCTGCAGCTTGATTCGCATTACCACTGTGAAAAGGACATTTACTGGCTCCATTTGCCCCGGCTGTACTCGAATGATTTCTGTTTTCCATTTTTGAATAGATTTTTGAATGTTTATGAAGTCAAAAGTATGATAACCTTTATTTATTAATTTTATCTAAGTATTAGTTTAACTTATACTAACGATTCATGAAAATGAGCGCATCTTTTTTATTAATAATAACTGTTTTTTAAGTTGCTTATCTTCTGAAATACAACAATTGATAACCGGGTTGTGTTTGAAAAACCCGACAATGTTTGACCTTCTTTAANGTAGTCATTAAATTAATTTTCCACAATACTTTATTCAATACACCACAAGCCTGATTAAGCAATTATTAAGTAATTCTTTATAGGGTCTCACTAAACTTCATTTTATGAAAATCATTGTCATTGGGGGAACTGGACACATTGGCACTTTTCTCATTCCAAGATTAGTCAAAAAGGGGCATGAGATAATGTGTGTTAGTCGTCAGTTAGGTATGCCCTACCACGCAGATGAGTCCTGGAAGTCAGTCAAGCACATTACAATTGATCGAAATGCATCGGAAGGACAGGGAGATTTTGGTAAACAAATAAAAGATCTGGACGGCGACGTGGTGATAGACCTTATCTGTTTTACACCGGAAAGTGCTAAAATGATTGCAGAATCTCTTCAGGATAGCATTAAGCATTTCTTACATTGTGGAACCATGTGGGTCCATGGTCACAGCGAGGCCGTACCCACCAGGGAAGATCAGCCACGAAAACCTTTTGGGGAGTACGGGATCCTTAAAGCTGAGATAGAGGCTTATTTTCTGGACCAATATAATAGCTCAGGATTCCCGGTAACGATCCTTCATCCTGGTCATATCTCGGGACCGGGTTGGTTACCCATCAATCCAGCCGGACATTTGGATCCAAATGTCTTTATAAAACTGGCAAATGAAGAAGAGGTGATCCTTCCGAATCTGGGCATGGAAACTGTGCACCACGTTCATGCTGATGATGTGGCTCTGGCCTTTGAGTTAGCAATTGACAATCCAAAGAAATCTATTGGTGAAAGTTTTCATGTGGTTTCTGAACAGGCCCTTACCTTGAGAGGTTATGCAATTGCAGTAGCTGGTTGGTTTAACAAGGAGGCCAACTTAAAGTTTCTTCCTTTCGATCAATGGAAAGAGACCGTTACTGAGCGTGATGCAGAACTTACCTGGGATCACATCGCTCACAGCCCGAATGGCAGCATTGAAAAAGCCAGGCAATTGATTGGATATCAACCAAACTACAGCTCATTGGATGCCGTGAAGGAAGCCATTAAATATCATTTCGATAAAGAAAACCTGCCTTACAGGCTGTAATTCTTTTATCCCATGTATATTTAGATAAGAGATCATTGCTATATCCTTCCAAACCTTCCATTATGAGAAAACTTATCGCTCTACTACTCCTTTGCATCATTCAATCATGTACAAATCAGAATCAATCTGACAAGGGGATACCTGAAGGAAGCCTGGATGAACGAATCGCTTTTATTAAAAACCAGGCTAATTTCAGCTCTGAAGAAGATCGTTTAGAAGCACTATTCGACACATACACAGAATACCTCCTGAGCTCCTCCCCCATTAATGCTACATTTTATGGGAAACCGGGATATGATCACCTCTGGGATGATCTTTCCCCCGAAGGACTTCAAAAAAACACGGAAGAACTTGGTCTATTCTATCAGCTTCTTGAGTCTTTTGATCCCATGACCTTATCTCCTGATGATCAATTGAATTTTTCCATATTGAGCAGAACCATCAAAGACAATTATGAACTCTTCAGCCAGTTTCCGGAGCAGTACCTGATCATTGACCAGGTACAGGGTATTCACCAGGCGATTGCGCAGGTCATCCAAATCATGCCAAATGATAACAACGAATCCATCGAGAACATCCTATCAAGACTCAATGGTATTCCAGTCTTGATGCAACAACTTCAGACGACGCTCCAGGAGGGAATTGACAGGGGGATCGTGATGCCAAAGACTTCAGTGATCAAGATACCGGATCAGCTAAAAGGCATTATTTCTGAAAACCCGGAGCAAAGTGTGTTTTATATTCCATTTACCTCCTTGCCGGAAGAAATCAACCAGGAAGGCGGCTCTTCAATCCAGGAGCGCGCTCGCAAGATTATTACTGAAAAGGTAAACCCGGCTTTTAAAAACTTCACAGTATTCTTTGAGGAAGTTTACCTCCCCCACACCAGGGATTCATATGGACTCAATGAGCTGCCCAATGGAGAGGCCTGGTACAATAAACGCATCCAGCACCAGACAACCACTAATCTCACTGCCGATCAGATCCACCAGATTGGCAAACTGGAAGTAAACCGCATAAAAGAAGAGATGCTGGACATCATAGATCAACTTGGCTTTGAGGGAGACCTGGACGACTTTAATAAATTTCTAAAAACAGACCCCAGGTTTTATTTTGATTCGCCTGAGGAGCTTGTCATGACTTACCGTGATATCTGTAAAAGAATAGATCCTATGCTCCCTAAGCTATTTGGCAAGCTCCCGCGGCTACCTTACGGGGTAAAAGTAGTCCCCGAATACCAGGAGCAGGCCACTACTACGGCATATTATATGCCAGGGGCCGCTGACAATGGTATTGCAGGTAACTTTTATGTCAATACTTACAACTTACCCAGCAGACCAAAATGGGGCATGGAAGCCCTTGCTATTCATGAAGCTGTGCCTGGGCATCATCTTCAAATAGCTCTTGCACAGGAGCAGGAAAATGTCCCTGAGTTCAGGACTATGATCATGTTTACAGCTTTTGTGGAAGGCTGGGGGCTATACTCCGAGAGCCTGGGTAAAGACCTTGGTATGTATCAGGACTTATATTCCAGGTACGGTCAACTCACCTTTGAGATCTGGCGTGCCATCAGGTTGGTGGTGGATACGGGCATCCATCAATTGGGATGGAGCAGACAGGATGCAATCACCTACTTTCAGGAACACTCCAGCATGACCGACCAGGATGTAATAGTAGAAGTTGACAGATACATCGCATGGCCCGGGCAAGCGCTGGCATACAAAATCGGTGAACTAAAGATCAAGGAATTGAGAAAAATTGCTGAGGAAGAACTTGGAGAAGATTTTGATGTTAGAGCATTTCATGATGTGGTGTTGGGGTCAGGGTCAGTGCCCCTGGATGTGCTGGAGCAAAATGTAAATCAATGGATTGACGCTATTCGACAGTAAAATACTTTCGGAGAGATAAAGACTTACCTTCTTTTGTGATTCCTTCTACTATCACTTCAAATTGACCTTTGGTGTCGGAGGTGAAAAACTCAATGGTGTAAATATCTCCCGATCCCACGTTAGCTCCTGGGTTCCAGTATAGCTGATCCCTGAAATCCGGAATTTTTGCTTTTAAATCCGATTCTCCTATCTCATCATTGTCATACACGGGAAAAGTGTAAGTCTTATGCGGCGACACACCCTTATATGTTAAGGCCTGACTTTGAGGACCTGGTACAAACCCCTGTAGGTTGCCTTCCTTCGTCCTGAAAGAAACGATACCATCAATCACCCTTGGCCCCATAAAATATCTGTTATTGATAATGCCAATGCTCTCAATCCGATATGGACTAAAAGCCAAAATCTCTTCGCTTCTCACGGGTAATCCATCCAGAAAAGCGTAGGGTTCCTGTTTTGGCTTAATTACGGTTTTCAAAGACACCCTGAACTCCTGAGCAGTATCTTTCCCCCTCACCGCAACCATCGGAATATATTCAATGAAGGATTCTTTAATAGTCGGAAATCGATTATAGTCATCGAGAACATAATAATAATCGAACCGGCCAAACTGCTCGATGTAGGGTACGGGTTTTTCGATAGAGTCCGCTTTCACCTCAAAGTAAGCATTCTCTATTTGGTTGCGTATACTACGCTTTACTATTTCACCTACCCTTGCCGAGTCCAGAATTACCGGCGGATACACTAACTCTGGAAATGATTTTAAAAATTGCGGGTCTATCTCAATCATATCTCCCATTAGATTGTCCATACCGGTGATATAAGCCTCTCTATCTTCCGTGAGTGGATCGACTACCATATTAAATTCTCCATTGCTCATGACCGGAGCAACTTTAATTTGATATTCCTTACCTATCATTGAGTAGGCAACATATTGATTTTCAAGATCCAAAGAATCGGGGTATACAATTCGTCCGGAAACCATTTCACCCCGATGATCAGGTAAAAAGCGAATCTCATCCTGTGAAGCACCATATTTCCAGGAAGAGGCTAACATCAGCACATTGGTATGTTTTTCCATTTTAGGGTCAAACAGAAAACTGTCATCGAATCGGTGTAACTCCCTTACCCCGTTCAGGAGCTTCTGAGACAAACCAGAATGAAGTGGTATTCCATTATTGTTTACCTTATTCACTGATATTGAAAATCTTGCTTCATCCTCAAGATCAATTGGCAGAGAAACTAAAGTCCTGGTCTTATATGTTTCGTTGATGGTCTCTCTTAAAGGCTTTCGCTGAGGCCTATTGTAAATGATTCGCTCAGAGATCTTTACGCCATTCTTTAGTGCTCTAAGCAATAAAGCTCCCTCTTTCAGCTCATATTTTGTCAAATTGAATTCCTCATTACTTCTGACATCTCTTTCGAGAATCTGTTGAGAACCAGAATAAACCTGAAACAAGAGAGCATCCTCACAATCACAGGCAATTTTTACTGAGAAATATTTATCCCTAACCTGTGCCTGAATTGTGTACTTATTTAAGTGAACTTTTGGAACATCAAAAAATTGAAAATTTCCACTGAGATCTTCAATGATGAATTGATACTGACTATTATTATCAGGGATATATGTGAATGAAGCAAAACCAGGTAGAATTGAATTTACATTCGCAATGACTGCACCCTCCTGATCCACTACTCTACCTTTGAAGTCAACACCATTCTCCTGGTAATCCTTAACCTCTACCACCATCGTATTTTCGATACCCTTCACCAGATTTCCACCTTCCGGATAAAACGTAACCGATAACTCGTTTTTTTCCGGATTGGGAGTATAAACTTCAAATGGATTTACAATCTGTAACGGATGATGATAGAATTGATTGAAATTTTTCATCCATCGGGTGTAGGCTATCAACTGATAACTTCCGGTAGGAATGAGAGAAGGAATAAAAAAATCACCGTAACCTTTTCCTTTTGATAACCTGATCTTTGACTGATGGATGGGTTTAAGATCTTCATCAATGATCTCTACATAAAGAATTTCACTCAGGTTTGAGTGCTTGTTTGTTTTAGCACTCACTATATCGGCAGAAAAGAGTAGTGTTTCACCTGTAATCAGTGTGGAGCTATTCAAATGTATATAGACTTCCTCTTTAATATTTGAATTCCCCTGGGCCTTAATATTTACACTGATCAGTGTACAAAACACTAAAGCCAGAAAAAGATGGATCGACGAACTTTCTTTTCTATTCATACCAAAAATCTGGAGTATCGGTTGAGGCATAATAAGAGCAGTCTGTACAACCTCTTCTCTGAATAAAAGCGGTTGGAGGCATACCAGATGTATCCAACTGATAGATATAATCTGCATAGCCTAAAGTGATATTTTCTATGGCATCAGCTGGTGTGCCTCCTTCTGTGATATCACCACATTCTCCTGATTCATCGCAAACAATAATCTCCCCACAGTAAAACGGAAATGGCGCAGTAGCAATCAGACTCATAAAATCAGCGCCTCTTGTAAACTTCCTTCTTTTGGAGGTTTCGCCAGACACTTCAAAATAGCCCAGAACCAGGGACTCCGGATCGCTTTCATTTCTGATGTTACCTACAATTGAACCTTGCTGCGCATCAAAAAAGGAACCTGAAGATTCGTTATTGTCCTTAAGCTGCTTGTAATAATTATAAGCGGATTCAGTGAGTGAGTACTGCCGGACTAACAATGAATAAGCATGTCTAAGCTTACTATCCGTCTCAGCAATAAAATGAACCGGAACGTCCAGCACACGAGGTTGGCTAAGCCCGGTGCTGGTAGCCAGCAAAAGCTTGTTTGAATACCCTGTAGAATAACAAGGAGAAGGCACAAAATCAATTTCGACAATTCGTCTTTCAATAACCTCATGCGTTGCCGCAAAAGGTGGAAGAATTAAGTGCGTACCTTCCCATTCATATCTGAAATATTTGTTTTGACTTTCTTCTGAATCGATGAAAAATTGTGCCCCATGAACGACTTGTTCCAGTTCACTGTCAATCACATCTTTAGGTCCCCAATGAAGGTTGTCTATTTCTGTAGGCGTTACCAACTCCACTTGTGAAGACACGAAAAGTTGTCCCTCATGAAGAACCTTCAATTGATATTTAACGCCTATTTCAGCTTTGAAGCCTACAGGTGAAATAAATCTCCCATTGCCTTCTTTGAGGTATGAAACCGAATTACCAAATTCATCCTCAACAGATACTTCAGCATCTATTGCTATAGGTGTTTCAACATCATCGTTGAGGCTTCGGGTATATGAGATATTTACATAATGCGTCTTATCAGCATTCGTCAAAACCCCTGAAATTACCAGTATTCTATCATTTTCAGGAAAATCAACTTCAAAAGGCTGTACGCACCCATTAAAGCATGTTAGAATCACAAAGTAAATTGAATAGATTGCTTCCCTCCTCACAGAATCAAAATTTGAAATTGTAACTTATTGTTGGAATTGGATTTCCAAACACTACCAGTTGGTAGCTTTTGGCCACTCCATCTTCTACTTTAAAGAATACCGAATAAGGATTATCCCTTCCCAGCAGGTTATATACAGAGAAAGACCAAAACGAATGACTTAATTTTTTGATGATGTGGTTTCCTTCCAGATTCATCCCAAAGTCAACTCTGAAATAATCCGGGATCCTGTATTCATTCCTATCAGAATAGTAGACATTGTCAAAATCGTGTAATTTGTAAATAGCTACCGGAATGGTCACTGGCCTTCCAGTATTATAGGTCATGTTGAGTGATAAACTAAACCGTCGGGTCAACTTATAATTGGAAACCACATTCACTGTGTGGGGCTTATCATAGTTCGTCGGGAAAAATTCACCACCATTTATGATTTCTTCTGCAGCGTCACCATCAAGTTTGATAAAAGACCTGGCGTAGGAATAATTCACCCAACCATTCAATTTCCCTTTCTTTTTGACAGAAAACTCAATCCCATACGATTTTCCTGGTCCTTGAAGTATGTCTCGCTCAATAAATTGGTTCAGCATAAATTCAGACCCCACTTTGAAAT
>JAHCMM010000235.1 GCA_019192515.1 Cyclobacteriaceae bacterium SS2 | reverse complement strand
GGTCAGTCCTTGCAGGAAGACAATGGGGAAGAAAACAGATGTCAGGGCTACAGTGGTAGAGATAACTGCGAAGAAGATCTCTTCCGTTCCCTTTTTACCTGCCTCTTTGGGCTCCATACCACCTTCGATCTTGGTATAAATATTCTCCAGTACCACAATGGCATCATCCACCACGAGTCCAATGGCCAGGACAATGCCTAACAGCGTAAGCACATTGATGGAAAAGTCCATGGTATACATGAAAAAGAAAGATCCTATCAGGGCAATAGGAACCGTAATAACCGGGATGAAGGTAGTTCTCCAGTCCCTGAGGAAGAAAAAGATGATCAAAACCACCAGTCCAAAGGCCACAAAAATGGTTTGTTGCACCTCGGAGATGGAGTCCCGAATATATTCGGTGTTGTCAAAGGCTACCTCGGTACTGATATCATCCGGCAGGTTCTTCTGCAGATTGTCCAGTCGCTTATAAAATTCCTCCGCTATGTCCAGGTTATTGGAGCCCGGTTGCGGCAAGATGGCATTAAGCACCATCGGAATACCATTGTTTCGAAGCCCTGTTCTTTCATTTTCAGGGTAGAACTCCGCCCGGCCAATGTCCCTGAAGCGGATGATGTCGTTCTCGGTTTCCCGGATAATCAGATTGTTGAATTCATCAGGAGAGGAAAGACGTCCGAATGTCCTAACAGTGAGCTCGGTGGCAGCACCTTCGATACGACCACTCGGAAGTTCTATATTTTGGGTCTGCACTGCATTGTAGACATCCAGCGGCGTGAGCTGGTAAGCTGCCAGCCTTTCAGGATCCATCCACAATCGCATGGAATATTTTTTCTCCCCCCAGATGAGCACTTCACTCACCCCATTGATGGTCTGGAAGGTCTCCTTGAAAATGTTGTCGGCAATCTCCGTCAGCTCAAGTAGGTTCCGCTTTTCAGAAAAGATTCTCAGTGCAATGATGGGTGAGGAGTTAGCATCAGCCTTGGTTACGATCGGTGGGTCTGCGTCAGGAGGCAGGTTGTTGAGAGCCCTCGACACCTTATCCCGGACATCGTTTGCAGCCGTTTCCAGGTTAGATTCCAGTCCAAACTCTACCGTGATATTGCTTCTGCCATCAGCAGAGATTGAAGAAAGTGATTTGATACCGTCGATACCATTGATAGATTCTTCAAGCGGTTCGGTAATCTGCGTTTCGATCACATCGGCACTCGCTCCGGTATAGCTTGTGGATACAGTGATGATGGGTGGATCAACGCTGGGGTATTCACGTACTCCCAGGAAATTCCAACCGATGATCCCAAAGAGGATGATCACCAGGGACATCACGATGGCCAGTACAGGCCTGTCTATGGATAAGTTTGATAAGCCAGCCATTAATTGAATCGAATGTTTACTTCAGAACCATGATTAATCTGCAACACACCAGTGGTGATCACTGTATCTCCGGGGCTTAGCCCGGTAGCTACCTGCACGTTCTCTTCGTTTCTCAAACCCGTTTCAATACTTTGAGAAACGACTTTACCATTCTTATAAGTGAAAACACGTTTACCATTCAATTCCGGTATCACAGCCTGTGTAGGGATAAGCAAAGCATTGTCGATGACCTCTAGTATCAGGTTGATCCTCGCAAACTGTCCCGGGTATAGCTGATTCTTTTTGTTATTCGCAAGGGCCCTGATGCGAATGCTTCTTGTTTGTGGGTCTACCTGAGGCTCAACTGCATAAATTTCACCGTTGAAAACTTCGTCCGGGTAAGCATCAACAGAAAAGTTGATACGGTCACCCACGTTAACCAGTTGCAGGTATTTACTGGGAACGCTGAATTCCACTTTTACCGGATCAATTTTAAACAGCTCAGCGATGGCTGTTCCGGGATTCAGGTAGCTGCCTACAGAAATGGATCTTAGCCCGACAATACCATCAAAGGGTGCCTTGATATAATGTTTTTCAAGTCTTGCCTGAAGGACCCTGATCTCTGCCTGAGAGGTGTTCAGGGTAGTAAGCGCCGTTTCATATTCTTCGCGGCTGATGGCTTCCTTTTCCAGGAGTTGTTTTTGCCGGTATTCGTTGTCTTCATTGAGTTTCAGGATAAAACGAAGTCTTTCCAGGTCGGCTTTGATCTCGTCGTCATTCAGTTTTACCAGCAGTTTCCCTTTTTTGATGAACTGGCCCTCTTCAAACAGGATCTCACTGACCTTCCCAGCCACTTCACTGTTGAGCAGAACTGATTCGTCTGCGAGTATCGTACCGGTAATGTTGATTTGGTTTTTGAGCTCTTGTCCGGCAAGCACCAGGCCATCTACTGTGAGTTTAGGGCGGGTGGCCGGTCCTCCAGCCATGGCGGATGAATCACCATCCGGCAGTTTAGGGTAAATAATAGCTCCAAGGATGACAATGACAATGCCTATGTACAGGATCCGTTTTACTGTTTTGTTCATTCAGGTTTAGGAAAAAAGTGATACCAACTTACAGATGGTAATGGTCAAACAATTAGTTCATGCAATTTAGGTACACGTATTTATTCGAAAAAGGGTATTTCCTCGTTCGGAAAATTTGCCGGGGTGAGTGGTCAACTTCTCATAAATAGAGCTAAAAGACCTGGTAATTGTTAGGAAACCGGGAGGGGTGTGGTTTAGTTCCCGGCGGGAAATTATATAATTAATAAAGAATAAAAAAACCTTCCGAAGTAGTGTCCGGAAGGTTTGAATCTTTTTGTTCAATAGGTAGCCTATCAATTTATTGGAATGTTCATAAAGCTTATTACTCTTTCATTCCTTGCTCTCTTTTCTGCTTTTTCTTCCTGGGTGTAAAGTCCTTTGACCTCAATATTTATCATATCACTTTTTACAGAACTTTTAAGAAGATCTTTAATAGAGATAATTTGAGTCCAGTCTTTGATATATTCAACTTTCACAGAACCTTTTAATTTGACTTCACCATCTATTGTTGGAATCAATAAGTTAAAATATCAGGGTTGTCAAACAGTACTTAGAAATAGTTTGATCCTTTTCTTAATGAATTGCTGATGTCTGACATATGGTCTTCTTTCGACTTTGTTTGATTTGACCTAAGCCATTCTTCATATCCGGGAGTGTTGTCAATAACTTTTTCATTGGTTAAAATCCCGTTCTCAAATTCAAGTAATAAATCTTTCTCATAAATAGATTCATATCCGCTGTGGACGTATTGAAGAAGTTTACCAGATTGTAGCATTAGACATCCACAATACCATTTCGCAAAAACAGTGAGTGTGTCAGGGAAGAAGTATGTCATATCAACGGCTTTCCCATTATCGAGATATATATCGAGCGCGACTAAATGAAGCCTATTACTATGAATCTTCCAGACTGATTCATAGCCTCTTAAATTGCTTGTATTCTGACTGAGAGTGCAAATCTTATTTTCTATTAAGAAATCTTCAAGTGGCTCAGATGCTAGGAAATATTTTTTTCCCTTATAAAATAGAATGTCTCTTACTTGCGCTGTCAAAATCAACGAATTTAGGAAATTAGGCGAAATTGAAACTAATGATGGTTCTTAGGGCACCTTTTTTATGGATATGAAAATTGAACTTGAAAAGGAATTCTTTTGAACAAAGTAGGTTCAAGTTACAAGCGTAATCAGTTCTATAGTCCCCATTTTTTAGTGGTGACATGTGCCTAGAATATTAATAATTGGATCTACAATAACTAGTGTAATCATCAAAATAATAGGTAAATATAGTGTAAACGCCCATCGAGTAATAATGCTAAATCTAAGCTGTCTTAGTATAACTTCCCACCATTTGAAAAGCTTTATAGGTGGAATCATCACGTAAGAACTTCTTTGCTTGTGATCCTCTTTGGTAACCATGTTGTAATCTACCTTGATAGTTAAGGTTTTCTTCTCAGGTGTAGCCTTATTTACTTCAAATTCTAGAATATTATCAGGGCTTAGTCTCAAAACTTCAGCATACTTTGAGATATTCGTTTCATTTCTGATCCTCTTCCCGTCTAATCTTGCTGCCAAGTAAGACCAATCCCATTTCATATATTCGAGAGTAAAAATTTCAAGATTTAAGAACTGGAAGTATCTTATACCCAGATAAAACAAACTAATCCATAGTAACACCATGAGACTCCCTTCATTGAATTCCAATTCAATACCGAGTGGACTAATTGATTTTAGTTTTGCATCACCAACTTTAAGTACGAGTATGATAATAGCCAAAACGTTGAAATTTCTCCTTACTGACTTGAAGCTTGTGTCTATACCATCATCATGAAGATCTTCTTTCATAATAATATTTGAATATTAAGTTACCTTTCAGTTAAATATAATATTGTATTTAATGAAAGTGAAATATGGATAAAGAAGATTACTACATCAGATTACTTGATAAAGTAGATTATCTAAATAAAAGAGGGGATAGGTTACTTTTATTATTGAGTGTTCTGATTTCATCTTATTATCTGGTTGATATTGAAGCAATTACTGAAATATCAGTTATGGGTATAACTCTAAGTAATCTTGAACTTACTAAAATGTTCATACCTCTTTTTACTGCATATATTGGCCTGCTGTATATAACTCTAGAATCTCACCGTGATGAAATGATAACTGTTGTTGAAGAACTTGGGCAGAACATTTTTAATATTTCAGGGGATGATATTAATAACGATAGACTCCAAAGAATTATGCGTCCATATTCACTTAATTTGGAGTTAATAATTTATTCAAAAGGATTTTCTAAAATGGCTTTGATTCTGGCCCTTCCTACACTGTTTATTAGGTTTTTGCCATATCTATTTGAGTTCTATGCTGTTAAATATCTAATTGAGAATAATTGGCAGGGGAATGTGTTCAGTAAGTGTATTATCATTACCACAATTTGGTTAGTGGGTATTATACTGGCTTATCAGATGCGGCATATTGTTTCAATATTCAGAAAAGCAAAAGAAAAACAGGTAAGAAGTGAAGAATAAATTTGTTTCTCAATACTTCACCGATAACTACACAAAAAAAGCCTAACTATTTAATAGTCAGGCTTTTAAGTAATAAAAAGTAGTCCGTAGGGGAATCGAACCCCTGTTACCAGGATGAAAACCTGGCGTCCTAACCCCTAGACGAACGGACCATGTGTTTAGTAAGTATCTTATGAGTTGCTCTTTTGCAACTCAAGTCCATTTCTTTAAGGGTAAAACCTGGCGTTTTAACCCCTATTGTATCAGCCGAAGGTTTATCCGAAGGCTGAGACGAACGGACCATTTTTTTATGTGTTGCAACAGCCTTTTGCTGTTCTGGCTCCAAAGAATCGACCCTGATTAAGAGGCCCTGCATTTTTTGGAAGTGCAAAAATAGATGCTTTCGGAGATTATACAAATCAGGAGTGAAATATTTTCGAAAATTGGTGAATAATCTGAAAATGGGTGGATTGAAAGCGTTTGCCACTAAGACCCAAAGACACGAAGGATCAATCTTTTAGGTTTGATGAAGCCTATTAGTTTTGCTTACCCATCTTGAAGGGATCGACAATCAGGAGCTCTTTGAGTCTTTGCGCTTTCGTGGCATACATTAACAACCCATCGAAGCATCAACCGGAATACATGAATCCTTAACCATTTTGGTAGTTTGATAAGTCGCATTGAAAATAGTTTTTGATCCAAAATAGTGTAGAAAAGAAGCAGTACTTGCCCGTGATTAGGGGTACGGTTGTGGAGCCTTTCAGTTACCAAAACTTTGCTCCTAAACCTCCAGGCTGCCTTTTGACAAAATTCAAACTTCCTTCAGATTGTTTATTTTAATTGCTAACTGTTTTGAATTTCAGCGTGTTAAATAATTTCATTAACGCATTATGAAATATTAAAAAATAGATTTTAATTCGAATCTTAATTATTGGTATCGTACCTAAAGGTTTCTTAAAAAGGTAAAATGGCAATTGCTGCAAACTTGAAATGGCTGAGAAGACCATAAATATTGGACTGGGAAATATCCAGTCGGATAGCTATTTTGAGAAGGTATATACGGAATACTTCGACAGGCTTTTTGCCTATGCCCTGGTCATTACCAAATCCGAAAGCACTGCCAAAGACGTAGTTTCTGATGTGTTCTATGGGCTATGGAACTCTAAAAAAGATCTGTACACAGTCAAAGAGTTGAAATCTTACCTGTACACCAGCGTCAAGCATCAGGCCATCCGGGCCATTTCCAAAGACTTTTCCAAATATCACAGCGACAAATACAACCTGACCATTGCTACCATCGATGGGCTGGATCCCGAAGAGTTGTTGTTGGGAAAGGAGCTTACCGAGTTTGTAGATAAAGCCGTAAACAAGCTTCCGCCGCAATGTGGACTGGTTTATCGAATGATCAGGGAAGACAATCTTTCCTACCATGATGTGGCAAGGGAGCTGGGTATTTCTCACGACACCGTAAAGCATCACTTAAAAACAGCCCTGAAAAAATTGAAATCTGACCTCGAGAACCATTTTAGGGAGTCTAAAGTGGTGAAATGGGTGTCGAATGGCAATGAATGATCCCCTTCATTGTTAAAAATATAGCAACATTATTACCTGTTTGTTGCGAATGTTTAGCAACTATTCAAAAAAATACCATCTCCGGTGTAAATATTTCGAAATAACCTACCCATCCACTCCTTTTTTTACTCTCATAGCAACACTGAAGCGAATTCATATAGAACTCCACCCGGTGCGACCCGATTTGAATGGAAGACATTATTTTCAAAGAGCTCACTAATCATGAGCTTACAGATTCAGAAAAACAAAAGCTTGAGTTCTGGCTAAATGAGAATCCGAAGCACCGGAAGATTTATGCCCAGCTGAAGCTGACCATTCTATATCCCGAGCCCTCCAAGAGTGAATCTATTAAGGAGAATACCTGGAACGACCTGCTGATCCAACTCAAATCTGATAATCCCCGGTCTACAACCCATAAACCATTCTTCAATAGATGGGTCCGGGCAGCTGCTGCTGTACTGATTGTGGGTATATCTGCACTGTTTGCCTTATCGAATATGGGGGTTTCGAATTCCCCCATCGCGGGACGGGCTGAAGCTAAAATAATCGAGAAGATCAGCCAACCTGGTCAAAAGATCACATCGGTGCTGCCGGATGGGTCACTGGTCAAGATGAATGCAGATACCAAAATTGAAATCCCTGAATTTTTTACCAAAGACAAAAGAGAGGTAGCACTTACAGGAGAGGCTTATTTCGAAGTGGTAAAAGATCCTGCCAGGCCATTTATTATTTCAGTAGATGGCTTTACAGTTGAAGTACTCGGTACTTCCTTCAATGTAAAGGCTTATGAAAATAATGGATACCGCGGAGTAGCGGTGAAGTCTGGTAAAGTAGCGGTGACTAACCTGAAAAAAAACCAGGTAATAAATCTTACAAAAAATGAAATGATCCTTCTGGATGAAGATGGAGCAATGGAAAAACTACCCATTCTGGATGAGGATCTCTTTTTTGGCTGGACTGACCAGCGGATGGTTTTTAAAGACAATTCTTTAGATGATGTACTACACGCCATTGCCAACTGGTATGGAGTGGATATTAAAATTTCCAGAGGGGTAAGTGGCGACAAGCCTTACACTGCAAACTACAAGAATCCGGTATTGGAGGAAGTGATGCAGAGCTTATCCCATGTATACAACTTTAAATACTCAATAGATGGTAAGACAATAACAATCAATTAAAAAAAGAGAGCCTCGGAACTTTGGGGAAAGTGGAAAGGGCTCTCTTGATTCTCAGTTTTAGTATTAATTATAACCAAAACCAAATGAATGCAAAACTACTAAAAATTGTAATTCGCATGTCGAAGTACGCAATTTATGCAATGATCGTTTGTCAGTCACTGATCCTGGTGATGGCAAGTGATTTAGATGCCCAGCGGAAATTTCTGGAAGAAATTGATGTTGAGGTAAGTGATAATCAGGGGAGCAGATCGCTGTTAAACCTGATTTCAGAGATCGAATCCAACACAGAATTTACTTTCGCTTTCTCCAAAAGAGATGTGAAGGAGAAAGAAGTGTCTATCGATGGTGGACATTGGAGCATGGACGAGCTGTTGAAAGAAGTTTCTCTGCAATCCAAGATGTCTATCAAAAGAGTGAATGAGACCATTGCTTTGATCCCGGGAAGTAAAGCTCCGAACGGACCAAAAGTAAGTGAGAACATTACACTTCAAACATCTGTAAGTGGTACCATCACAGGTGAAGACGGCGAATCATTGCCAGGAGCATCTGTTATTGAGAAGGGAACCACCAATGGAACCGTGACTGATATCGAAGGTAAATTCAGCTTGAGAGTTCCTGCTGATGCCACTTTGATCGTATCATTTGTGGGATACCAGTCTATGGAAGTGCCTTTGAATGGCCGTACTCAGCTCAACCTTCAACTGAATGTTGATGTATCTGCCCTGGCAGAGGTGGTTGTAGTTGGATACGGTACTCAGCAGAAGGTAAACCTGACTGGTTCTGTGAGTGTAGCGGATGGAAAAGTGCTTCAAAACAGACCAATCGCCAACGTAGGTGAAGGTCTTCAGGGTATGGTTCCAAACCTTAACGTAAACATTCGTAATGGTGACCCTTCACAAGCCATTGATTTCAACATCAGAGGTTTTGAGTCCATCAATGGTGGTAACCCGCTAATCCTTGTGGATGGAGTACCAATGGACCTAAATAAGATCAACCCTAATGACATCGAAAGTATCAGTGTATTGAAAGATGCTTCTGCTGCTGCGATATACGGATCCAGGGGTGCATTTGGTGTCGTGTTGGTAACTACTAAAAAAGGTAAAGGTGAAAGAATCAATGTTTCTGTAGGATCAGAGTTTACCCTTTCAAAACCTATCATGTTTATCGATCCGATTGAGGATCCTTATGAATATGTTCAGGCAAGAGGTGCAGCCAACATGCGAACAAATAATGACTTTGGATTTGATCAGGACATGATTGATGGTACCTTAAGATACAGCCAGAATCCAACATTGGAGAATGCCTGGGGTGTATTTAACGGTAACCTGAGATTTTATGGATTCAACAATTACCAGGAGCAACTCCTCATCGATTGGGCTCCTCAGCAAAAATACGATGCGAGTGTGTCCGGATCTACTGAAAGAGCTAGCTACTATGCATCTTTTGGAGCATTGAATAAGGATGGTTGGATCAACAACAAAGAGAAGAATATCAACTTCAAGCGATACAATGTGTTGCTAAAAGGCGAATTCAGTCCTAAAGAATGGATCAGCCTGGATAGCCGTGCTCTTGTTACTACCGAAAAAAGTGATCAACCTCACTTCTACAACTGGGACGTTAACATTAACACAACTGCCAGGGTAAACCCATTAAACGCCATCACTTTCCCTGATTTGCCTTATTATCTGACTCCTGGAGACAGAGCCGATTACGAAAGATATATCGGGATGCATTTTTCTTCTGTTAACTTCCTTCCATACCTGGAGCAGGGTGGTCGTGAAACCTGGACCAGAAACGATATCATCTTAACCCAGGGTACCACCATTACTCCATTGAAAGGATGGAATATCCGGGCTGAATATTCTTCAAATATTACATTCAGAAACTACCAGGATGCTGCTAGTAAAGTGGAAGTAATTGAGAATATGGATTTGGATAACATCATCATAGGAAATGGATTCAGTGGCACTGATAACATAGTTAATGAAGCGAATTATGATGTATACCAGGTAATCAATACCTATACTGACTATACCCTGGAAACAGGTTCGCATTACCTGAAAGCCATGGTTGGATTCAACCAGGAATGGGGTCAGTATCAATGGATCAGAGCACAGGCTTATTCTTTACTTAATCCTGCAATCCCGGATTTGAGTGCTACTACAGGTAGTGAGCTTTCAAATGGATCAAAAAGCCATGTTGCTTTGAGAGGTGTTTTCTACAGAGTTAATTACATCTTCAATGATCGTTATCTGATTGAAGCAAATGGTCGTTATGATGGAACTTCAAGATTTCCTAAAGAAGATCGGTTTGGATTCTTCCCTTCATTCTCAGTTGGATGGAGAATATCTAACGAAGCGTTCATGAGCGGAACTTCGGCCTGGTTGGATAACCTGAAATTAAGAGCTTCTTATGGCTCCTTGGGTAACCAGCTGCTGGTTGATAACAATAACAGACCAATTTATTACCCTTATATCCCCACCATGTCTTCCGGAGCATCTGTTTACATGATGAATGGTGGAGCGTTTACTCCATATGTGAGCAGACCTGGTTTGGTGAGTCCTACCCTGACATGGGAAACTGTGATCAGTAAAAACATTGGATTGGATTTCACCATGCTTGGCAACAGATTGGATGTATCTTTTGATGCTTATACAAGAGATACCAAAGACATGTTGACCAGGACAGAGTTTCCAGCAGAATTGGGATTACAAGGACCTCAGGAAAATGCTGCGGATCTAAGAACTAATGGTTGGGAATTGTCAGCCACCTGGAAATCCAGAATCAGCAGCGAGTTCAATTACAGTGTAACACTTGCCTTGTCTGATAACCTTTCTAAGATCACCAAATATGACAACCCTACTGGTGCTTTGAGCGAGTACTATGAAGGTAAAGTAGTGAGTGATTTTGGTGGTGAATTATGGGGATTTGTTACTGAAGGTATCTTCCAGACAGATCAGGAAGTTGCCAATGCACCTAGTCAGGCTGATCTTGGTGCCAACTGGAGACCAGGTGATATGAGATACGCTGATCTGAATGGTGATGGTTCAATTACTCGTGGCAGTAACACGTTGGATGATCCGGGAGACCAGACAATCATTGCTTATCAAACACCAAGATATCAGTATGGTATCAACAGTAACTTCGGTTACAGATCATTCACATTGAACGTATTCTTCCAGGGTCTTCTGAAGCATGAGTACTGGCCACCAAATGGTAACTGGAATGCTTTCTATCCTTACAATGCTGGTCACGTAGAGAAATATTACCTGACTGATACATGGAGTGAAGATAACAGAGACGCTTATTTTGCTGCACCACACATTTCTACCAACACCAAGCAGAATGTTGTGGAACAATCTCGATATGTACAGAATGGAGGTTATATCCGTTTGAAGAACGTTTCGTTGGCATACAATTTACCTGAAACAATTTCCAGTAAAGTTGGCCTTTCTAACGTGCAGGTTTATATGTCTGGAATGAACGTATTTGAATTCACCAAAATGCGCAAGCCATTGGATCCTGAAGTAAGACCTACAGTTACTCAGGAGTACTACAAGCAACGTTCTTATTCGCTTGGATTCAGAATCTCTATTTAATACGGTTTAAAGGAAATAAAATGAAACAATATATTTTAAAATTCAGCTTGTTAGGGCTTGTAACCATTCTCTCGTTTGGTTGCAATGATGAGTTCCTTCAAAGGGACCCACTGGATGCTATCTCCAATGATTCGTTCTGGAATAGCGAAAACGATATGATCGTTTACAACAATAGCATCTATGACATTGCCAGAAGAGAAGATGATGTATGTATTTTGGTGGGTCATGATGAAGGTTTTGACAGTCAGAGTCGTGGCACGATCTATTGGGATGGTTTTTCAGACAATACTGCTCCAAGACACTCACGTGCTGATTTCTTTGCCAAGAAAAGAGCAGGTAAACATTCTGTGCCCACATCGCCAGAGTTCTTCGGTTATAAAGGATGGAATTTCCTTTCAGCTGTGAACTTTGGACTGGACAACTATGACAGGGTTCCTGTGGAACAGGAGGTAAAGAACAAATACATTGCTGAGGCCAGACTTTTGAGAGCCATGTTTTATGCAGACAAGGTCAACAAGTTTGGTGATGTGAAATGGATTGACAAGCCAATAACTCACCTGGATGATGATATCCTCAATAGCACCAGAGATTCAAGAACATTAGTAATGGATAAAGTACTTGAAGACCTCAATTTTGCTACAGCCGGTCACATCCCTGAAGATGTGAACTATGGTGGCACTCCCGGAAGATTGAATCACTGGGCAGCTTTGGCTATTAAAGCCCGAATCTGCCTGTTCGAAGGTACCTGGAGAAAGTATCATGGATTGGGTGGTGAGACCGCGTGGCTACAAGCTGCTGCTGATGCTGCGCAGGAACTGTTAGTAGATGGTCCTTATTCTTTGTATATGACCGGTGATCCTTCCAGAGATTATAACAAGCTGCACCAGATGGAAGATTACTCTGGAGTATCTGAGGTTATTTACTGGAGAAGGTACGAAGCAGGTATCTTTACAAACCATGCTTTGAACTATTACAAAGGATACAATGGTGGTGCAACCAAAAATATGGTTGAGGATTACCTATGTACTGATGGATTGCCCATTTCTCTATCACCACTTTACCAGGGAGATGAAGTTTATTCAGATATCTTCGTTGACAGAGATCCTCGTTTGAGACAAACCATCCTGCATCCTGCTGATGTGGATGTTTACCGATATGGTAACCACCCTGTTGGTTCAGGAACTATTTATCCTAAACTGCAAGGAATGGGTGGTGGCCTTCAGGTTTATACTGGCTACCATATCATCAAACACTGGCAGCTAGAGCCTTCTTACGCTACCTATAACACATCGACTACACCTGCAATTGTTTTCAGGTTAGGTGAAGTTATGTTGATCTATGCCGAGGCTAAAGCTGAGCTGGGTACTATCACTCAAGGTGACCTGGATATGAGTATCAACTTACTTCGTGACAGGGTTAACATGCCTCATATGGATTTAACAGATATTCCGGTTGATCCAAGATATACAAGTGATGGGATCTCTCCACTGCTTGTTGAGATTCGAAGAGAGAGAAGAGTTGAACTATTTACTGAAGGATTCAGGTATGATGACCTGAGACGTTGGAAGCAAGGTTCAAAACTGCTTCAGAAAGACTACGGTATGCGTTGGGATGATGCGAATAAGGCTGCGCTTACCAATGCGGCTGGTTCTACAGTTGGATTCTCAAATGTAGATGGTGTACCCTATATTGAAGTATATAAAGGAACAGATTATGAAACCCCGGAATTTGATGAGAACAAGCATTACTTGTGGCCATTGCCATTGAGTGCGATTTCTCAGAATCCTAACCTGGGGCAAAACCCTGGTTGGGGTGGCGGCGAATAGTTAATCCATTCAAATAAACAACATGTAAAACCGGTGATCCTTTGGATCATCGGTTTTTTTTTAACCGAAGCAAAAAAAACCGGCAGCGTTTCTACACTACCGGATTAGTTTCAATTTGAAATGGCTTATTCTAACCAATTGTTAAAAGAGATTGCCATTGGATGAAGTCTTTTCGTGGCTGCCAATCTTGCAAAATGCATAGTTCAGAGCCTTATAATCTAATGATATCTGATCCCAATTCATGGTTATTGTCACCAGGTGGGTTCACAAAGCCATTGATCACGATTGTATAGTATTCTTCATCGTACAACTCCACACCTGGTATTGTCAATAGAACTTCTTCAGTCCCGGCAGCTCTTATCTCGAAAGTTTCACGCCCTGAGCTAACAGATGTGAAATCAGACACCTCTTTAAATGACTTGTTGTCTAGGATTTTCACGTCATTTACGTAGACATCAAAAGGTGTGGCATCAGGTGACAGATGTGCAAACCTCACCATTGTTTCACCATCGGATATGCCTGGAAAACTATCCTTTACCTGTATCATTTCAATGCTACGCAATGAGTCAGCAATGAATAAAGAATAGGTATCACCGGTTTCAAAGCTCAATATCGTATCCAGAACAGTTGCCATTTCATTGTTGGCATCTGTAAATGTAAGAGCCCGGTCTCCCGAGAAAAAGTTCAGATAATTACTATAATCCTCATATTCAAAAGGTAATGCATTTATTTGGCCAGTAGTGCCTACGATGATATCTAGTCCATCAGTATCTGGAGATCCATGGTAGATACTTACATAGGAGACATCCGTCACCACAGGAACGGGCTCTTTATCATCGTCAAAACAGCTAGTTAAAAAGAGCAGAACCACTATGCTTCCAATTGGAAGCAGGTAAGAGGTTTTCCATTTTTTCATATTTCTTAATATTCTCATCATTATTCTTCTTTTAGTTAACATATAACTATATAAATACTTATATATCTAATAATGAGCACGTTATGTATCTGTATGAGTTACATTATTTTCGGATTTAACATTTTTTTAGACCGTAAAATCGTTTAAACCAGGATTTCCTTATAACAGTTATGGATCAAACATTAGTCATAAAAAATATTGAGGAGATTCCTAAATATTTGATTCAAAAGGTTGGTATTTTAGATGGGTGATCAAAAAAATACACTGATATTTGGAATCTTCTAAAGAACACCCAATACTGAATTGAAACCCAAGGAGACATCCAGGCACTTTGATACCTTAGGAATTAGTAAAATAAGCCCCTTAAATACTTATTCCAATGAGGAAGAGAAAGATGAGATGATCATCTGGTCTAACTTTCAGGAGGGGAGTGAGGAAGCACTCATATATATCTACCGAAAGTATGCATCCGTGGTTTACAATTATGGATGCCAGTTTACCAATGATAAGGAATACGTTTGGGATTGCGTACAGGACCTGTTTTGTGAGATGATCAAAAACAGGAAACGCCTGGGTAAAGTCATTTCAATCAAAGGCTACCTTTTCAAAGCTATCAAGCGGAAAATATTTAAAGGCCTAAAAAAGATCAACAAGACCCTGATTGTTGATAATTCAGATGGTTTGTTCGAAATAAGTATTCCGCCAGGGATTGCCAGTATTGGCCAGTCGGGAGGCAACGATCAAAATAAGATAATCGAGGGCTATATCAACGAGTTGCCCGCCCACCAGCGGGAGATACTATTGTTGTATTTTTATGAAGGGCTTAGCTACCAGGAAATAGCAGACATCTTTGAGGTAAAGGTGAAGTCTATCCGCACCATGACTTATCGGGCCCTTGAAAAACTTTCTGTTCAGTTGAAAGCAAATAAGGATCTTATCCTGACTTTATTACTGACTATTTAATTGAAATAATCATACATAAACAGCCTATTAGTTGCGTTAAATGCCAGTGTAATGGTGTTTATGCTAAAAATATTACAAATATTTTAAAAAGGAGTGGTCTTCTGGTAGTTGCCGACCTCTATCATGTAAAAGGCAATCCATGCAAAAAAGAGATTTTACCGAGTTTCTGGAAAATGAAAAGTTTATTCGCTGGGTGGTAAACCCCAATCCCGAATCTGATCATTTCTGGAAAAACTGGATTGCATCGCACCCTGAGCGTAAGGAAGACATCAGGATCGCCAGAAATTTCCTCCATTCGGTAGAATACAAGAATCAGCACAAGCTTGATGATCTAAAGTACAAGAGTGGATTGTATAAGCTCATCGAACTTCACGACTCACAATCAGAAAAGTCAAATTTAAGCAGTAACAGGTTTTGGAAAATGGTAGGTGTAGCCGCAACAGTTGCTTTGGCTGTTCTGATAGGATCATTATACTACCAGCCTGCTGAGCCGGTAGTAGAAGTTGTGACGCCCAAAGAGGTGACTAAGCAAACCACCTTTGGTCAGAAGCAAATTATCAGGCTCCCGGATGGATCGACCGTTCATTTGAATGCAGGATCAAAACTTACTTATACAGAACCCTTTCAGGACAATAAGAGAAAAGTGACCCTGACCGGAGAGGCGTTTTTCGAAGTGGCCCGGGACGAACAACGACCTTTTGTGATTCATTCCGGTGTGGTTTCAACGAAAGTCCTGGGTACCAGCTTCAACGTAAGAGCCTACCCCGATGAGCAGCAGATCGTTGTTTCCGTTGAAACCGGGAAGGTAGGTGTAAACCTGGAAGAGACAGAGCAAAACGTGGAGATCAATCCTACTGAGCAAGCCACATATATGGAGGGACAAAATGCATTAAGCGTTTCCACATTTGACCGGCAGGAAGTAATAGGCTGGAAAGACGGAATTATTCAATTCAAAGATATGCCACTGAGCAGGGTGATCACGAAGTTGGAGCGTGTCTACGGTGTGGAGTTTCACATCAACAACCCTGACCTGAAATTAGAAGAAAAGTATAGTGGAGTTTATAAAAATGCTCCCCTCGATCGGATCCTTCAGGGCGTAAGCTTTGCTGTAGGGTTCGACTATGATTTAGATGATAAGATTGTAACAATTAAATCAAAAATGAATGAATGATATTTTGAGATATTGAAACAAAAAGATGCCAGGGAAGCCCTGACATCTTATGGCCTTATCGTTAGCCTAATCTCTGTTTGCGACACAAGAAGGATAACCATAAGGATCAGCAAAAATGATTTTTCACTAACACAGTAAAATTAATGAATAAATATCTACTTAAAGAACTAAGAAGAGTGTCGAAGCTAGTCTTCTATATGATGATTCTACAGGCCGTTTCAGCTTCATTGCTGTTGGCTTCCGGAGTCCATGCTCAAAACGAAAGCATCTATGAAATCAACCTTGACCTGAGCGTTCAGCGTCAATCTGTGGTTGATATTCTGGGTGAGATTGAACAAAAAACTGACTTCAATTTCACCTATACTGCTACCACCCTCAAAGGAAATAAGGTAGTTACCATCCATACTAAAGACAAATCCCTTGGTCGGGTGTTGGAAGAGATTTCCAAACAGGCTGACCTCAAATTTAAGCGGATCAATGACAACATTCACATCTACCCAAAAGAAAAGAATGAAGAAGCTGTAGAGGAGGAGCTCCCTGTGCTTCAACAAAGCATTACGGGGAAAGTAACCGATGATACTGGTGAAGGCCTTCCGGGAGTAAATGTTATCGTAAAGGGCACGACTCAGGGTGCTGTCACAGATATTGACGGAGTCTATTCTCTGAATGCGCCGGCCACCGGAACACTGATTTTTAGTTCTGTGGGTTACCTGGCTCAGGAGGTTGAAATCTCATCAAGATCTGTTATTGACGTCCGCCTGGAGACTGATGTCACTTCCCTGGATGAAATCGTTGTGATTGGATACGGACAGGTTGAAAAACGCGATGTAACAGGAGCGATTGGATCTGTAGATTCAGATTTGATTGTGCAGCAAAATCCCGTTCAGCCAGCGAGAGCCCTTCAAGGACAAATTGCTGGAGTCAATGTGCGAAAGAACAATTCTCAGCCGGGTGCTGACTACGCTATTGATATCAGAGGTGTAAGCTCGATCAACTTCAGCAGTGAGCCACTTGTTGTGATTGATGGAGTAATGGGCGGTAGAATGAATACCCTCAACCCTAGTGATATTCAATCTATTGATGTTTTGAAAGATGCATCGGCGACTGCCATTTATGGGGCTCGTGGAGCCAACGGAGTAATCATTATCACCACTAAGAAAGGTGCTCCGGGAAAGACCAAAGTAACCTATGATGCCTATGTAGGGGTTAAGAATCCACAGTTGCCGGATATGATGAATGCCCAGGAATTTTACAGGGCTTACAATGATGTGGTGATTGCTGAAAACCCGAATGCGAACGTAATCTGGACTGCACAGCAACAAGCCAACGTGGATGCAGGAAGATCATCCAACTGGGTAGATGAAATCACCAACCCCGGGCTTCAAACAAGCCACGTTGTGGCCGTTTCCGGTGGAGGTGAAAATACTACACATTATTTTTCTGCTGGTTACCTAAACGAGAGTGGAATCGTCATCAATACAGGATTTGATCGGTACAACATCAAAGGTAGTATTGATACAAAGGTCAATGAATTCCTGAAAGCTGGATTTACAACCTACTATACTGTTAGTATTCGAAACCTGGGATCCAGAGAAACTTTGAGAGGTGCATTGCGCGCACGGCCTACGGGATCAATTTTTTATGATGATCTGATCAACCCAACAGAAACCAACGAGATCAATGTAGATGGCTATGCCATGTGGATGGGAATTGCAGATACTCAGGTGCCTAACCCATTGATTGAAACAAACACCAACAGGGTGAACGTTGAAAATCGAAGCTCTAATTTCCTGGGTAATGCTTATGTGGAACTTAACCCATTAGAGGGATTATCTTTCAAAACTTCATTGTCTACTTCAGTCTATAATGACAGGGAGGGAGACTTTAGAGGTTTATACTCCAAGGATCGTATTTTCAGACAACCAAGAGCCTGGCTGACAAACAATTTCAATACTTCATATACCCTTGATAACATATTGAATTACAAAGTGAAGGCAGGTTCGCACCAGTTGAATATCACAGCTGCACAAAGTGCCCTCAAAGAAAGATATGAGCAGGCTGGTTCGAGTGTACAGGATCTTCCTTACAACTCGGGTTGGTATGCATTTCAAACTGCAGCTACTATCACAGGGCTTAACAGTAGCCTGATTGAAAGGTCGATTCTTTCCTATATGGGAAGGATTAACTACAACATTGATGATAAGTATCTACTTACTGTGACTGGTAGGTATGATGGGTCTTCGGTATTGGCTACAGGAAACAAATGGGCCTTCTTCCCTTCCGTGGCACTAGCCTGGAGGGCCGGAGACGAAGCCTTCATTCAAAACTTAAACCTGTTTTCTGATTTGAAAGTTAGGTTTAGCTACGGTCAGGTGGGTAATGATGTGGTCTCTCCATACAGCACCCAGGCTTTCCTTGGTCGAACAGCCTATGATTTTGATGGACAGTCTGCTTTCGGATATACGCCCGACAACATTGGTAATTCCGACCTAAGATGGGAAAAGAGTTCAGAGATCAACTTAGGGTTTGATATGGGATTTTTCAGTAACCGTGTGACGGCAACCCTCGAACTTTATAACAAAACCACGGATGATCTGATCCAGAACGTTCAGCTTCCTACCTCAACAGGGTTTAGTTCTGTAACGTCCAATGTTGGAAAAATTCAAAACAAAGGAATTGAGATTAGCCTTAACACAGTCAATTTACAAACCACAGATTTGCGATGGTCATCAAGCATTAATTTCTCCACAAATCACAATGAGATCCTAGAGCTATATGGTGGTACTGTTACCAGGGATATCGCTAACGGATTGTTTGTTGGTGAATCACTTGGATCTCACTACTACTATGAGTTTGCCGGTATATGGCAATTGAATGAAGAGGAGGATGCCACTACATATGGTCAGGTTCCTGGATCTGTGAAAGTAGTTGATCAAAATAATGACGGTATTATCACCAGTAGTGCAGACGAAACTCTGGATGACAGGATCGTATTGGGTAATGAGTTGCCCAAGTGGTTGGCTGGTATCAACAACCAGGTGAACTACAAGAATTTCGATTTCTCTGTATTCGTTTACACACGTCAGGGAGTAATGTATCGAAATAGTATGTTGAGTGGCACCATGGGTGACCTGACCAGTAACCGTTACAACAGGCTAGACCTTAACTATTGGACAGAAGAGAATCCTACAAATGACTACTACGGTGTGTGGCAGCCAAACCCATATCGTCAGGCCATTCAGTATAAGGAAACTAACTTTTGGAGAGTTTCAAACATAACACTTGGATACAGCTTGCCTACGACTGTGATGGAAAAATTCAAACTAAGTCGTGCAAGATTCTATGTTCAGGCAGACAATCCATTCCTTTTTGTAAAAGACAGGGTAATGTGGCTCGATCCGGAGTACAATTCAGGATCCTACAATGACGATCTTCCGTCTACAACCTTTATCATGGGCGTTAACCTTGCTTTTTAATCCACAATTAAAACAAAATAGAAATGAGAAAATATAGCATATATAATTTCCTTCTGGCTCTTCTGCTCCTATTTGTTAGTGTGGGGTGCGAAGATTTTCTGGAAGAAACTTCCGTGACAGATATTACAGCAGACTCATACATTATCAATGAGGAGGGATATGAAGACCTTGTGAAAGCTTGCTATCCGAAACTGCGGGATATCATCATGAATTACTCCCTCGTCCTAAAAGGGACAGACGTGATTGGCAGCAACTGGACGGCTACCTCACCGGCTAATGGCCCTGCTCTGGATCAGTACAATGTAAGTCTGAACTCTGAGGTAGGAGATCTGCAGTCATTTTGGGATGATTTATACAAATCAATTAGTCGAACTAACTCTGCGATCGAGCGTGCCGAGGGAATTCAGTACAGTAACCCTGCTTTGAAAGCTGCCAGAGTTGGAGAAGCTAAGTTTCTGAGAGCTTTGAGTTATTTCTACCTGGTGCAAACCTGGGGAGATGTGCCTATGCCACTGACAGAGACGGTAACAGCGAACAGGGAAGTTGTAAGAGTGCCTGCATCTGAGGTTTACACCCAGATCCTTACTGACCTTTTGGAGGCAGAGGCAGATCTTCCGGTTACTCCTTCTGAGTATGGAAGGGCTACCAAAGGCGCTGCTCAGTTTTTGCTGTCTAAGGTTTACCTGACCCGAGGTTGGAACTTTAATAATTCTCTTGGGGGCAGCGACGCTGATTTTCAGGAAGCGCTGGAATGGGCAGACAAGGTAATTGCTACTTATCCACTGGTTTCAGACTATAGCATGCTGTTTCCGGAGCGAAATACAAATCCTCTGAACCAATATAGCGGACCACAGAACGCAGTCAACAGTGAAGTGGTATTTGCGGTCCAGTTTAATGAGGATAATCTGACCAATGGCTCTGATCAGGGTCAACCTGGAAATTATTATCACTCTATCTGGCCAGGTAATTCAGAGCTGGTGGGTAGTGTTGGACGTACAAGTGACTACAACAGGCACTTAGGGCAAAATGTACCGCAACCAGCGATGTACAGGTTGTATGATCCTCAACTTGATAGCAGGTATAGCCACAATTTTCTGAATGTCATCTATGCACTGACTCCGGTAAATAACTACGCATATAGTTTTACGGACCCTGGTTTGACGGTTAGTTATAATGTCGGAGACACTGTTGCTTACTGGACCCCATGGAATCAGCCGGCGACTGGTGCTGATCTTGGGTTTGACGAAGGTGGTACTAAGCCATACTCGGTGACAAATATCGATGATTATGTCAGCGGTCTCAGACCTACTCGTCTTTCCAATGCTCATCCTACTACCTGGAAGTTTTGGGAGCCAAATATCGAATATGGTGATGGCTATGGTACTTTCGACTATTCACTGTTCAGGTCGGCTGAAGCATACTTGATTGCTGCCGAAGCGATCGTTAAAGGTGCAACAGGTGGAACCCTTGGTGGAGCGGATGTTTATTACAACGCTATTGTAGATCGTGCAGTAGGTGCTGGAAATGATCCGATGTGTGCCCAGGTTCCTGAAGATATCAATGATTTTGCGGTGGTCTCATACCGAGCCACTCCAGGCAATATTGATATTGACATGATCCTCGATGAAAGAGCCAGAGAGCTAATGGGAGAGTTTACCCGATGGTTTGATCTGAAAAGGACTGAGAAGTTGATTGAAAGAGTGAACAGAATGAACTTATGGGCTGCCAATGGCGGTAGCTTAGATGAGCATCATTTGTTACGTCCAATTCCGCAAGGTGAAATAGACCGTGCGTCAAACATCGTTCAGCAGAACCCGGAATATTAAGTTATCCCATTATCAATTGAGAAAAGGAGAGGAAGTTCGCTTCTTCTCCTTTTTTTCGATTCATTCAATGCTTGTTCACCCCAATGACATCCAAGCATACTTTATTTTTTAGAAGCCTTGATGGCTTTAAAAGACTACTTAGCCATGAAATTTAATATCGTCTTACATGTATTTTCAGTTTTACTGATCGCTCTGCTACTGCCCGGTTGCAATACTGAAGCAAAACAGGAATCAGATCAGAAACCTATTGTTCAATCTTATACATATCAGGACCTATCAGGCTATCAGAGAACGTTGCTTGATGGTTTTATCGAAAACATATTCCCAAGTGAGGCCTCGTTAGACCAGGTGATGGGAGATGAAGTCAGTATCAGAAGTATCACCCGATTGGCAATGGCTTTACTGTTTAGAAATGAAAATGGGGACCATGAAAACGCCATTGAAATTTTAGAGTGGGTGCTACAACAGCAGCACCAGGATGAAAATGAAAAAATTTACGGAGCCTGGAAGACAGCAGTGGTTAATGATAAACTGGATCACAACTGGCGTGAGTTTGTTGGATGTGATTTGATAATCATCTCCTATCACTACAAAGATGTGCTGCCTGATGAATTGCAGCTCAAAATCAAGGAGGGTCTGATACATGCAGCAAAAGGAGCCATGAGAAGAGATGTAACGCCTCAGTATACCAATATTTCAGTGATGAGTGCATTTCTCATGAATCACGTGGGGACATTACTAGATATTCAGGAGCTGAGGGAAGCGGGCATGAAGAAGGCCCGGGATATCAATACACTTTTTCAGAGTCATAACACTTTCAGTGAGTTTAACTCGCCCACTTATGATGGAGTATCATTGGTTGGCTTCGCAATGTGGAGAGAACTATCCCAGGGAGAGATGAGAGCTATGGGCATCGATTTAGAACAAGCTTTGTGGCGAGAAATAGCCAATCATTACAATCCGACACTTAAAAATTTCACAGGTCCTTATTTCAGAGCCTATGGAATGGATGTGAACAAATATGTATCCATTACAAGTCTTTGGATTGCTATCGCTTTGAATGATGAAGCACTTGCTCCGCTGCCAAAGGACAAGGGTGCAAAATACTTCGAAGTAAGCAACCTTGCACCTATCTATCACCTGGGTTTGTCCATCTCAGAATCAACACTGAATGCACTCAAAAGTCCGCCAAATTCCAAATTCATCACTCAGCAAATTCCTAACAATATTTTTAAAGGTGATAGCATTAAAGAAGCAACCATTCGAATGAATGAAAACTGGATGATGGGTGGATTGCGAGGCAATCTCCGAAGCTGGAACCAGGTTTATACAGGTACCATTCATTGGAAGGGTCGAAATGGTGAAGTCGAATGGTTATTGATTCCCGGTACTGGCCTTACCAATGTAGCTGTGAGTGATTCTTTGATGCGGGTTTATGCTGTATCCCCTGATAAGGAGCTTTTCGAAGAGTGGGAACTTAAGCTGTACATCTATTCCACGGAATTATCTGAGGAGAACTTTTCGGGAGCTGTATGGAGATCGGGAAATATGCAATTCAATATTCGTACAGATTTAATTTATAAATATGCTGAAATAGTAAATCCTTCACCGAAAAACACCCAAAGTTCAATCAGTGAATATTACCCCAAAGTAGCGGAGATTTCCTTTCAGGTTCCGAGTAATTGGAAGACTGAAGATCCCTTGGTTGAAATTCGCCCACAATATGAGAATAGCCAAACACCATAAAAAAGTTATCCGTTCCTGGAGGAGATCTTATGATGACAGAGACCAGGGATTGATGGAATCTTTGGCTGTATTGATGAAATTAGGCATCTTTACGGATGATGGGAGAACTGCGGATAGACCAAATGATGAAATTGGTAGTCTGATCTTTGAGGATGTTTCCATCCATTTAAACCAGAGAGGTAAAAATTTTGTCCATGTGACAAAAAATGACAGGCGAGGTGACAGATTTATTCAATTTGCCGCGTTGAATAAACAGGAACTTGCCAGACCATACTTCCAACACGGTGATTTGGGTAATGGTCATCACTGGTTTTTGTTGAGGGCGTCGAGCCATAAAAATGAGGAATTCAATAAACTCAATTAATAATAAATATTAAATAAGTTCAGCATAAATGAAAAGAAGAAACTTCATTCAAAGGGGAAGTACTGCTCTGGCCGGAGTAGCAGGTATTTCGATCGTCCCTTCATCTGTTTTAGGAAAATCTTTAGGTCATGTAGCTCCAAGTGATAAGGTCAACCTGGCCTGCTGTGGAATCGGACATCGTGGTGCTGAGGTAGTGAGAGCGCTTCATAGTACAGGACTGGCCAATGTAGTGGCACTTTGTGATGTGGATATGCGCGGAGAGCATACGCTGGACATCATCAACATGTTCCCGAAAGTTCCAAGATACCAGGATTTTAGGCTCATGTTTGATAGGATGCATGATCAATTTGATGCTGTCACTGTTGGTACACCTGATTTCTCTCACTTCCCAATTACGATGTTGGCAATGTCTATGGGTAAGCATGTTTATGTGGAAAAACCTATGGCGAGGACCTTCAACGAGGTGGAGTTAATGATGGCAGGTGCCAAAAAATATAATGTAGCTACCCAAATGGGTAACCAGGGTCATTCTGAAAGCAACTATTTCCAATTCAAAGCATGGACAGAGGCTGGAGTGATCAAGGATGTGACTGAGATTACTGCTCACATGAATGGTCGCAGAAGGTGGCACGACTGGGATGTGAACATGAACCAGTTTCCGAAAGGCGAGGCAATCCCATCTACTATGGACTGGGACACATGGTTGATGCAAGCTCATCATCATGATTTCCACAAGGATTACCACCATGGACAGTGGAGATGCTGGTATGACTTTGGAATGGGAGCTCTGGGAGACTGGGGTGCACATATCATGGATACTGCTCACGAGTTCCTGGATCTTGGATTACCTACAGAGGTCGATCCTATCAAAATCGAAGGACACAATACCTTCTTTTTCCCAAAAGCTTCAACACTTGCTTTTAAATTTCCTGCTCGTGGAGAAAAGCCTCCTGTTACCATCACCTGGTATGATGGGGTGAATAATATTCCTCCTGTCCCTGCTGATTATGGAGTATCGGAACTGGATCCTAATATCCCTCCTCCAAGCGATGGCAAGTTGCAGCCTGCAAAGCTGAATCCAGGAAAAGTTATTTACAGCAAAGACCTGACCTTCAAAGGTGGTTCACACGGTAGCACATTGTCAATAATCCCTATCGACAAAGCGAGGGAGATGAAATCTGAGTTGCCTGAGGTTCCTAAAAGCCCTTCTAATCATGCTGAGAATTTCCTCAAGGCATGTAAAGGCGAAGAGAAATGTCGCTCATCATTTGACGTGGCGGGTCCGTTGAGTCAGGTATTCACACTAGGTGTGATGGCGCAACGATTGAATACCAAAATATTATTTGATCGGGAGACCAAGAAAATCACCAATAATGCCCTGGCCAATGCGCTGCTCTATGGAGAGGCGCCGAGAAAAGGCTGGGAGGAATTCTATACCTTATAATTCAAAATCATTTGATAAAATGGGAAAAGTCACAGCATTGATTTTAGGACGAACCGGACTTTTGTTGAAATTAATGTGGACTTTTTCCATTTCATTTTTGTTGAGTATCCAGGCTTTTTCAAATACCGGTGGATACACCAAGCAGGAACTGCTGTCAGAGTTAATCAAGCTGAATGATGAAAGGATTCCTGAAGTCCTGGGCAGGCAATGGACCGAAAAAGATCACATTTATTATGGTGCGGTTTACGACCATGATAGCGTGGTTTCTCCGGGGGCTACATCAGGGTTGATCCAATACCTGATGACTGGATATGTCTCTGAAGAATCAAAATACTATAAATCTAAAGATATACTTGTGCGGATGGAAATGGCCGCCGAGGGACTGGTAAACCTGCAACATGAAGATGGCACAATAGATTTATTGTCAACCAACTTTCATTCTACACCGGACCTGGGATTTACGATCTATCCTTTGGCACATGCCTACCAGATGATGCTACAGCATAAGAAGCTGGATTTTGGTACATTTCCTGAGACCATTAAGAAGTACCTCCTCAATGCCGGCAAAGCTTTGTCAGTAGGTGGGATTCACACTCCCAATCATAGATGGGTGGTCTCTGGCGCTTTAGCCTGGTTATATTCTTTTTTCCCCAATGAAACTTACAGGAGCAGAGTAGACCAATGGATGGCGGAAAAAATTGATATAGATCCTGATGGGCAATATCATGAAAGGAGTACCTCGGTCTATACTCCTGTCACTAACAGGAGCCTGTTGGTAATGGCACAAAAGATGGGCTATACAGAGTTATACGATGTGATCAGGAAAAACCTGGATATGACTTTCTATTTCGTACGATCAACCGGAGAAATAGCCACAGAATCGTCAAAAAGGCAGGACAAATATGTACAGAGCGACATGTCGAAGTACTACCTGGCCTATAATTATATGGCCTTACAAGACAAGGATGCCCGGTATGCCGGTATGGTGAAATATATCGAGGATACGGTCCCGGTTGAGCATTTAAGCTATATGTTGCCTCATCTGCTTACTGATGAGCAATTGATGCAACCACTTGCTGATGGTGAGCCGCTCCCCACCAACTATCACAAGTATTTCAAATACTCGGATATGGCCAGGATCCGACGGGGTGATGTGGACATGTCCATTATCACAGATAATCCAATTTTTTTAACCTACTTCAAGGGAGAGGCAGCATTAGAAGCTGTAAGGCTGGCTTCAGCATTTTTTGGTAAGGGGCAATTCAGCAGCCAGCAGATGGAAAGAGTGGATGAAAATACCTACAAACTGACATCCACCATTTTTGGTCCATACTATCAGCCCCTTCCGAAGGAGAAATTGCCAGCAGAGGGCGAGGCCTGGGGCCAGGTATCCAGGACAGAACGTGAGCAATCAGAAGTTCAAAAGCTTATGGTCACTATTCTGGTAAAAGAGCATAACGGAAAGGCAACGGTAAATGTAAAAGTCGATGGGCCTAAAAATCTACCTGTAACCCTGGAGCTGGGTTTTAGAACAGGTGGAGAGCTAAGAAATGTCATTCCCAGGCAAAGGATTGACCAGGCATTTATGGCTATTCCTGGCGAGTTTGCCATCTATAAATATAATGAAGATGAGATCAGGGTTGGCCCCGGTGTGATACAACATAACTGGACTCAGCTCAGAGGAGCTTTGCCAAAGCTTGAGGCAGATTGCCTGTATTTTACCAACTATGCACCCTGTGAATTCGAGTTTACTTTAGAATAAATTGATTTAATTTGATAATCCACTGCTATTGGGTACAATAGGAATGAATTGTTTTCATAGATAAAAAGGAAAAACCCATGATGAAACCAACCAGAAGAAGTTTTATTAAAAATGCATCAGCTGCCACAGCAGGAGCATTCATTATCCCTGGCTTAATGAGCAATGCACCTTCAAAACGCCTCAACGTGGCCATCATCGGTGTGGGAGGCAGAGGTCGTGCCAACTGGATGAGATTATATGATCAGGATAAAGAGAAGTGGAATGAGAATGTAGTAGCTGTTTGTGATGTGGATGACAACAGGGCTGCAGATGGTTACAAATTCATGTCCAAGGCCAAGCGCTATAAAGACTTCAGGGTCATGTTTGACGAGATGCATAAGAAAATTGATGCAGTTATGATCAGTACACCCGATCATACACATTTCCCTGCAGCGATGGCCGCAATGGAGCTTGGAAAGCATGTCATTGTGGAAAAGCCACTTGCACACAATATCTGGCAGCTGCGTACTTTGCAAAAGGCTGCAAAGCACTATGGAATTGTCTCCCAAATGGCCAATCAGGGTCATGCTACCAATGGAATACGTCTGGTAAAAGAATGGTACGAAGCCGGTCTTCTTGGTAACGTTACGGAGGTGATTGCCTGGTTTGATGGTCCAACCTTCGGTCCTGATAAATACTTCAACAAGCCGGATAGCTGGCCACCAAAAGAACAGCCAATACCCGATTATTTTGACTGGGATCTTTGGGTGGGTCCAGCCGCTTACCGCCCATACAATGGTGTATATGCGCCCAAAACATGGAGAAGCTGGTTTGATTTTGGCAATGGTGAGCTGGGCGACTGGTGTTGCCATACCCTGGATGCACCATTCTGGTCTCTGGACCTGGGCATGCCTGATGTAGTGGAAGCAGAATTTAAAACTCCGGTAAAAGACACAGGATTCGTATCGGATCAGGCCATCATCCGTTGGGATTTCCCCGAAAGAGATGGCAAAAGTCCTGTTACGATGCGATGGTATGAAGGTGGCTTGAAGCCCGAGCTAAAACCTCAATGGGGACTGGAAAAGCTACCAAACAGTGGGATGATCATGGTGGGAGACAAACAATCCCTGATGACGGGTGCCCGACCAAATGATCCCAGACTGATTATGGATTATGAAGATTGGAGAGCGTTCCAGTCAAAGCTACCTGCAAAAACGATTCCAAGAACACATGAGGAAAACCCTCAGCAGGAATGGATCGATGCCATCAAGAACGATACACTTCCTGGGTCCAACTTCGACTATGCTACCAAGCTGGTGGAAATGGCCATGGTCGGTGTGCTGGCACAACGTTTCAATACACGAATTGAATACGATGCCAAAAATATGAAAGCTACCAACCATCCTGAGTTGGATGCTTATATCAAGGAGCCAATGAGAGAAGGTTGGGCATATGGAGAAAATCTTTGGGCTTGATATCTCGAATGATGGTCTAAAATTTTTATTGAAAAGTAATGATGATCCCCTTTTCAGGAAGTCTTGGAATTTTCAAACATGTACTGTTTGGGGTCATCTTTACTGGTATAGTGTCTGTGTCTTTTGGACAGACACCAGGGCCCAATATTTTGTTTATTGCGGTAGATGACCTCCGACCCGAATTGAATTGCTATGGGGCTCATCATGTTAAAACACCAAACATTGACCGGCTGGCAGCGAGTGGTGTCCTTTTTGAGCGGGCCTATTGTCAGCAGGCTGTTTGTGCCCCTTCAAGAAACTCCATCCTTACTGGTCTTCGCCCTGATGCATTAGGGATTTATGACCTGGGAACTCATTTCAGAGATAAAGTTCCGGACGTGGTGACACTTCCTCAGTTGTTTAAAGCCAATGGTTATAGGGCAGAAGCAGTGGGGAAGATCTATCATCAGGGGCATGGCAATAAAAATGATGTTCAGTCATGGTCTGTGCCTCATGTTTCCACAGGACAGTTAATGAGGAACCTCGAGCCCATTGCTAACGGTGATACAACAGGGCTTCAGAGCGATTTTCCACTGGTTGATGGTATCAAAATTCCATTTTACGCATCTAACCAACCTGAAGGTAACATGACTGATGCGAAAGTTGCCGATTGGGCGGTCGATAGACTGAAAACTTTGAAAGACTCGACCTTTTTCCTGGCTG
>JAHCMM010000234.1 GCA_019192515.1 Cyclobacteriaceae bacterium SS2 | reverse complement strand
CGAAGAGCTGACCCCCTATGTTAAGAACCAGCATGCCCTAGGTAATTTCGATGCAATTGTTGGACATAGGGATGGTTGTTCCACTCTTTGTCCGGGAGAAAATGTTTACAACAGGCTGGCGGAAATTAAGATTGATGTGATGAATAAACTGAATTGCGAGGAACCATCTGAGCTGACGCTGGACTTCACTGCATCGATTCAAGTTGTTCAGGCCAGGTCTATGATCACATATACCAATCTGAGCCATGGGTATGATAGCTATGAATGGTACTTCGAGGGGGGTATTCCGGAAACAGCTACATGGTCTTCTTCAGGTCAGGTGAATTACAACTATCCCGGACTTTTTGATGTGATACTGGTTGGAGTGGGTGATGGAATTAGAGATACACTTGCCCGGGAGACCTTTGTTGAAATTCAGGGAGACCCGGCAGTATTCCCAAATCCGATAGTTTCCCAGGGAGATCTATCCATTCAATATCATAAAGAGATTCTGGATGCGGAGCTGTATGCGTTAAATGGTGAGGAGTTCCAATTAGAGGTAGATCAGCAGGGGCAATACAGATTGCCGTTTTTACTACCCGGAGTTTATATGCTGCAAATACAAACTGCTACCGAGGTGGTTGGAAGAAAGATCCTGGTTCAGTAGCCTTATTTCCGCACGATTTCTGACAGACATTCCACCCACATCGGGTCATCGTTGAGGCTTTCTACCAGGTCCCAACGTTCGCCACCCAGCTCGATAAATTGTTCATGGTAGGTTTCACCAACTTCAATGGTTGTTTCCAGGCAGTCCGAAACAAAAGCAGGAGAAAAGGCCAACACCTTTTTCTTTCCTTCATGCGCCAGTTGTTTCAATACTTCTTCGGTGTAAGGTTGTACCCATGGGTCATTGCCAAGACGAGATTGGAAGCAGACTGTATACTTTTCCTTTGGGATATTTAATTTTTCTGTAATCAGTCTGGTGGTATGGAAACATTGGGCCCTGTAGCAAAAACGATTGTTGTCGTTGAATGACTGGCAGCAATTCCCAAGCTTACAATAATTGTTGACAGAGGCTTTGATGATTTGCCTTTCGGGCAGCCCATGATAGCTAAAGACAAAATGGTCATAGTCGTGCTGGTCTATCCATTCTCTGCCCTTTTTGACAAACGTGTCAATGAAAAGTACTTCTTCCAGAAACTGAGAGGTAAACACGATCTCAGGAATCACTTGCCAATTTTTGGTGATCTCCATCACCTTGTCAATAACCGAACCTGTGGTGGCTGAGGCATATTGAGGAAACAGGGGAAGCACATGAATTTTACTTACTTTTTTACTTTTCAGTTTTTCAAGTCCGGATTCGATTGATGGGTTTTGATACCTCATCGCATACTCAACCACATAGTCGTCACCCAAAGAGGTCTGAAGTAGCTTTGTAATGTCTTCCGTATAAAATTTCAATGGGGATCCCCTTTCAGTAAAAAGTTTCCGGTACTCTGCCGCAGATTTAGGAGCGCGAAAAGGTGCAATGATCAGGTTCACAAGCATCCACCTGGGAATTGCCGGGATATCAATAACCCGTTTGTCAGACAAAAATTCCCTGAGGTATTTTCTGACATCTGCTACACTGGTAGAATCCGGTGTGCCTAGGTTTACAAGTAGAACTCCTTGTTTGCTCATTGTAAAATATTTGCTTCCCAAACAATGTAGGCATACACACCAAACCTTACAAAACGCAAAAGGGCAAAAAACATAAATCGTTTAACCGGATATTTTACGGTTCCCATGAGCATGCAAATTCCTGAGAATGGCAAGGGTGTCAGTGCAGCCACAACGACAAGAAAACCTCCAAACCTGTTCAGATGTTTTTCAAACCTTCCCAAATAATTCTTTTGCAGAGTGGCATAAAGTTTTGTTGTGTTGAATCGGTTTCCAATAATGTATCCAAGCACACCTGCTACATAAGAAATAAGGGACAAAGCGATGATATTTTGGACGTATAGGCTTACGATCTCATTGCGCAACGACCATATCATGAATAACTCGGGAGGGATAATCCCGAAGATTACTTCTGAGGATAGAAATATACTAAATATGGTAACCGGCTGGTCATAAACCGGCCCCAGGACATCACTCAGGGAAAAATCGTATTTATTTTTTAAAAAGAAATATCCGCCAACGATCACGATAAGCCAGATCAGTCCTCTCACCAGGTTTCGCAGAAAAAAACGGGTCCGTTCTGCCGCCTCATGTCGTTCTTTTTGTTGTTCTGGCATATGATGAATTAGCTAATTGGGTTAACTGGTGCGCAAATTATTCCTTATTCCCCGAATAACTCAAATGGAAAATCAAGTTTATTAATCGTTTTTGGCTGGTTTTTGTTGCTGAGATTGCTCCTTTTCTGATTTTTGGAAGCTAACCTGCCAGTATGGATCTGCCAACTCAGTATATCTTCCATGAAACTGTGTGAGCATAATCTTAACGGCATAATTCAGGCGATTGACTGCGTCTTTGTAATAATCATTTCTGTTTTGAGGGTGAAAGATGAAGAATTTAACAATGGGGAAAGCGCTGACCCTGAAATCGCCCAATACTTTGCTGGTAATGCTTGGTCCATCCTCGAGCTCGATTAATGCTTTTTGACTGCACTTGCCGATCCCTTCAATCAGTCGGGCATAAACAGGTCCTGTCTCAGATTGGATCTGCTTAAGCTGCTCGGCAATCTCCGAACAATGAGCGCTGAGTATCCGGAGAGATGGAAGGCTGGAGCTGGCCTCGGTAAAGACATCAGGTTGCCAGAGGATTTCCCGAAAAGTAAATATGGATGGAAGAATTTCGGTGTCATAGTCCTCGTCATTCTTCAGGTCCCATAGCTGATTGACCGTCAGATCGGGAACTGAGACCTTCCCGGCATTTAAGGTAAAAAGCCACCCTTTTTCCCCGGTATTCAGCAGATCGATAAAATTCCAAATTTCGTTGAAAGAGATTTTCATTAGGTGATTAAATTAATCAACAGAGTCGTTTATCAATTAATTCATGGCAAGCTAACAATTTCTTAATTGCATAAATGAAACCTTTAAGGCAAAAAAATAGTATGCTTGCATAACAAATGTTTAAAGGAATAAGTCATAAGGTTTCTCCAATCTACTATCAGGGTAGCAAGATCATCAGGATCTCTGATCTTCCACATGATCAGTCGCATCTGTTTTCGGGATGGATCAAGCCGGATGCATTGCTTCAGGTGAGCGAGTCTACGGATGATGATTGTGTCCAGTATGAGGATTATGAGTACTGGTTCCAGAATTATTTCATTGTAGAGAAAGATCTCAACTACCTCATTTAACTCAATCTCTTTTACTAATTAATAAGATATCGCTAATTTCATCCAATGGAAAATCGGTGGATCGTGCATGAGTTGCCTAATGAGCAGGAAGTTGGTATGCTGTCGAAAGAGCTGAATATCAATGAGCAGCTTGCCACAATCCTTTTGCAAAGAGGGATCAGGACATTTGATGAGGCAAAAGATTTTTTTCGGCCCACACTAGATCATCTCCATGACCCCTTCCTGATGAAAGATATGGAGGTGGCGGTAAACCGGCTTTGTGATGCGGTACACTCCGGAGAAAAAATTCTGATCTATGGGGATTACGATGTGGATGGTACTACTTCGGTGGCGATGGCTTATGGTTTTCTCAATCTCTTTACGGATGATATTGCCTACTACATCCCCGACCGATATATAGAGGGCTATGGCATTTCCGAAAAGGGTGTGAGATGGGCAGCTGAGGAGGGCTTCGGTTTAATGATAGCCCTGGATTGTGGGATCCGGGCTGTAAATAATATCAAATTGGCTAATGAACTGGGCCTTGACGTGATTGTCTGTGATCACCATCTGCCAGGAGATACTTTACCGGAAGCTGTTGCAGTGCTTGACCCTAAAAGAGCTGACGATTCATATCCATTCAAGGAGTTGAGCGGCTGTGGAGTTGGTTTTAAGCTCATGCAGGGCTTTTGCATTCAGAATACCGTCCCATTAGAAAAGCTTTATGACTTCCTGGATTTTGTTGCTGTGAGTATTGCCTCTGACATTGTTCCGATAGTAGACGAAAACAGGGTNCTGACTTATTATGGGGTAAAAAAGCTGAATCAGGCTCCTTCGGCAGGGCTGCAATCACTAATTGAGATCAGTGGTCTGAAGTCCCCGATTGGCATTTCAGATATTGTCTTTTATATCGGACCCCGGATCAATGCAGCGGGCAGATTGTCCCATGCCAAAGAATCCGTAAGACTTCTAATCAGTGACGATGAAAAGGAACTTACCAATTTTGCTGATCATCTTAATTTAAAAAATTCCGAACGCCGTGACTTTGATCAGACCACTACTGCAGAAGCCATTGAGATGATTGAAGCGGATGAGCATTTGATGACTGCCCGTAGTACTGTACTATATAAAAATGACTGGCATAAGGGTGTCGTAGGTATTGTAGCATCGCGCTGCATCGAAAAATACTACCGTCCAACCATCATCCTCACCGAGTCGAACGGGAAAATCTCAGGTTCGGCCAGGTCGGTGGATGGCTTTGATCTTTATGAAGCGATCAAATCATGTGGCGACCTCCTGGAGCAATTTGGTGGACATACGCATGCCGCAGGACTTTCCCTGATGCCTGAAAAACTGGAGGACTTCAAACAAAGGTTTGAGGAGGTGGTTAGTAAGAATATATCAGAAGATTCTCTGGTACCCAAGATTGGGATTGACCTCGAAGTAGATTTTGATTTTATCAATTTTAAAACCCTAAAAATCATTAGTCAGATGGCACCTTTCGGTCCTCAAAACCTACAACCGATCTTTATGTCGAGGAAGGTGAAGGTAAAAGGGACGCCCAAAGTGATAAAAGATGCACACCTGAAACTCATGCTTTCGCAGGAGGGACATTCAAAAACCTTTGAGTCCGTTGGATTTGGTATGGCAGAAAAGCTCGAACTGATCGAAAAATCAAAAACTATTCAGATTGCCTACCATATTGATTTAAACGAATATATGGGCAATAAAACCATTCAATTAATCATTAAGGATATTAAAGAAGATTAATATCTTGCAAAGCCTTTATGGAGCTACGATCAGAATCACTAATAAAGAGGTATAAAAAGCGGACTGTTGTCGACAATGTCTCTGTGTCTGTCAATCAGGGAGAGATTGTCGGTTTGCTTGGACCAAACGGAGCAGGGAAGACCACGACTTTTTACATGGTAGTAGGCCTCATCAAGCCCAATGATGGTAAAATTTTCCTCGACGACAAAGAGATCACAGATCTGCCGATGTACAAGCGAGCTAAGATGGGAATTGGCTACCTGGCGCAGGAACCGAGTGTTTTTCGTAAACTTTCAGTAGAAGATAACATACTGGCTGTGCTGGAGATGACAGGATTGCCTAAAAAAGAGCAGAAAGAAAAAGCCGAATCTTTGCTGGAAGAATTTAGTCTTACTCACGTAAGAAAAAATATGGGTCTCGTGCTTTCCGGTGGCGAACGAAGGAGGACAGAAATTGCTCGCGCACTTGCTGTAGATCCCAAGTTTGTTTTGCTGGATGAGCCTTTTGCCGGCGTGGATCCAATTGCTGTGGAGGAAATTCAGTCAATTGTCGCCCAGCTAAAAAACAGAAATATCGGAATCCTGATCACGGATCATAATGTGAACGAAACACTTTCCATAACAGATCGGGCTTATCTGATGTTTGAAGGTAAACTACTCAAAGCAGGTACTGCGGAAGAGCTGGCTGAAGATGAACAGGTAAGAAGGGTATATTTAGGGCAACATTTTCAGCTGAGAAGAAAGGTATAGATGGAGATAATAAATTCCATATTGACATGGGTCATGAAAAAACGGATCCATCAGATCGAACTCTTCATGAAATATCCCGAAGAGGTACAGATGGAGCTGCTGATGAACCTGACGAGGAAGGCCAGCAGAACCGATTATGGAAAAAGGTATGGCTTTGAAGGCATCGACAACTACGATGATTTTAAAAACAAAGTACCGGTAGTCAATTATGAAGCGATATACCCTTTCATCGACCGCTTGATGAAAGGCGAACAAAATGTTTTGTGGCCGAGTGAGATCCGTTGGTTTGCCAAATCTTCTGGTACTACAAATTCACGAAGCAAATTCATTCCCGTGTCCAATGAAGCGCTTGAAGAATGTCATTATAAGGGAGGAAAAGACTTGCTATCTATTTATGTGAATAATTTCCCGGATAGCAAGATGTTTACCGGAAAAAACCTGGTCATCGGTGGCAGCCAGCAGGTAAATCAATTTGATGAAAATGCAAGATCGTATTACGGGGATGTGTCTGCTGTATTGCTGAAAAACCTGCCTTTTTGGGCACAGATGGTCCGAACCCCATCTCTTGAGATAGCCCTGATGGATGAGTGGGAAGAGAAAATCGAGAAGATGGCCCGACATACAGCCGAAGAAAATGTGACCAGTATGAGTGGTGTACCCACCTGGATGGTCGTGTTGCTAGAGCGGATCATCGAATTGAAGGGAGTAAACAATATCACGGAGGTATGGCCCAACCTGGAGGTATTTTTTCATGGTGCTGTTGCCTTTACTCCATACGAAAAGCTGTTCGAATCCTTGATCCCATCTTCCAGTATGCGATATGTGGAGACCTATAATGCTTCTGAGGGATTTTTTGGAATCCAGGATCAGTCCGACTCAAAAGACATGCTGTTGATGCTCGACTATGGCATCTTTTATGAATTTATTCCATTCGAAGACCTGGACAGCGATAATCCACGCGTGCTAACACTCGATCAGGTAGAGCTCAACAAAAGCTATGCTATCATCATCACGACGAATGCTGGGCTGTGGAGGTATAAAATAGGAGACACGGTCCGTTTTACTTCAAAGGATCCATACAGGATAAGGATCTCTGGCAGGACCAGGCATTTCATCAATGCTTTCGGTGAAGAAGTGGTGGTGGAGAATGCAGAAGTAGCCATCGCGGAGGCTTGCAGAAAGACGGATGCCGAAATTGAAAACTTTACAGCTGGTCCCATATATCTGGCCAGTTCTCAGAAAGGAGGTCATGAATGGATCGTGGAATTTGCAAAAGACCCTGAGGATCTGGAGCGATTCAAACAGATACTTGACGAAAAGCTCCGAGAAATCAATTCAGACTACGATGCCAAGCGTTACAAAGACATTGCATTAGACCCACCCATCGTGCATGCTGTGGAAAGGGGCACGTTTTATAATTGGATGAAAAAGCGCGGTAAGCTGGGGGGACAAAATAAAGTACCCAGACTCTCCAACAACCGGGAATACCTGGATGATATCCTGGAGATGATTTCGGTTACAAAGTAATTTACTCCTGATTGGGATCAGTATGGTTCACATAATTTTCCCACTTCTCAATCAGAGCAGTAAAATCCTCTGGTAAGTCAGAATCAAACGCTATATACTTTTTGGTGACCGGATGGATAAATCCCAGTGATTTGGCATGCAGAGCCTGGCGAGGCATTAGTTTAAAGCAATTTTGCACAAACTGTTTGTATTTACTGAAAACTGTCCCTTTTAGAATTTTATCCCCTCCATAGGTCACATCGTTGAAAAGGGGATGCCCAATAAATTTCATATGTGCCCGAATCTGGTGAGTTCTCCCTGTTTCCAGGTTACAGCGGACAAGACTGACATACCGGAGGTCTCGGATCACTTCATAGTGGGTGATGGCTCTCCTCCCGAAATCACCATTAGGAAAAGCGGATGTTACGCGTCGGTCTTTTAGAGACCTCCCCACATTTACGTTAATAGTTCCCTTTGGCTCATCAGGTACTCCCCAGACAAGTGCGTGATAGGTTCTGTTGATGGAATGGTCGAAAAATTGTTTGGCCAAACCATTCATGGCCTGCTCCGTCTTGGCAATTACCAGCAAACCTGATGTGTCTTTGTCGATGCGGTGTACCAGCCCGGGACGACCGGCATTGCCTTTCATTTCAGGCAGGTTTTCAAAATGATATGCCAGCGCGTTCACCAGGGTGCCCGACCAGTTTTGATAGGCGGGATGCACCACCATGCCTGCAGCCTTATTGACTACCAGCAAATCTTTGTCTTCATAGACGATGTCCAATGGGATATTTTCAGGCACTACTACATCTTCACGAGGAGGTGTTGTCAGGAACACTGATATCTGGTCACCCGGGTGCACTTTGTAATTCGGTTTCACTTCTCGATCGTTCACCTTTACAAACCCATCCTTAATGCCGGTTTGGATCTTATTACGGGTCACGTTGGGAAGCCTGTCAAACAAAAAGCGATCTATCCTTAACAAAGTCTGTTTTGGATCCACAATGATGTTGTGGTGTTCGTAGAGTTCTTCCTCTTCCTGGTTATTGGTCTCCTCTGACATTTCGCAAATTTATCTAACTTGGTTTTATGCCTCAGCTCCCTTCCCCAATTCAGCCAATATTTGATCCATTATTTGATCAAAAAGGACTCCAGGTCTTTGTGAAACGGGAGGATTTGATCCATCCGGTCATCATGGGCAATAAGTGGAGGAAGCTGAAGTACAATATCCGGGAAGCAAAAGCGCAAGGTCATCATCAGCTGGTGACAATGGGGGGTGCATTTTCCAATCATATCGTGGCATCTGCTGCTGCTGCAAAAGAGCATAATATGCAAAGTATTGGGATCATCAGGGGAGAAGAGCTGAATGAGGATAGCAACCCTACATTAAAACAGGCAACAGATTTAGGCATGCGGCTGGAGTTTGTTACGCGGAAAGAGTATAAAAAATGGAGGGAAAATCCCTCCCTCATTAAGGAACGGTTTCCTGACAGCTATTTTGTTCCGGAAGGGGGGACTAACGAATTTGCTATTAAAGGTTGCATGGAATTGGTCGAAGAGATTAATATGGATTTTGACTACATCTGTACGCCCATCGGGACAGGGGGAACAATGGCTGGGATTTTAAAAGGGTTAGATGGAAAGGGACATGTTTTGGGTGCCTCTTCTCTTAAAGGGGATTTTGTTCATTCCATGCTGAAGGATCTCCTGGTTGAGCATAAAATAGAACAACATAATTACCAGATTTTTAACCAGTATCACTTTGGAGGATACGGTAAAGTGACAAATGAACTCATTGATTTTATCAATGGATTCAATGAAAATCATCAAATATTACTGGATCCTATTTATACTGGAAAATTGTTTTATGGCGTTATAGACTTGATTAAACAGGATTTTTTTAAATTTAATCACAAAATAATCCTACTTCATACAGGAGGAATACAAGGAATAGCGGGTTATAACGTTAAAAACAAGCGAAAAATCAGCTAAAATGCATATTTTAGCAGAATAACAGGTGAATGAAAAGTATGCGATCCCTTTTAGCTTCCAGTGTAGTGCTGCTACTGCTGGGGTGTAATATTCAGGATCTGGAATTTGATAATATCCAGGGTATCAAGCTGGATGGTGCTTATGCTGCTCCCATTGGAGAGACCACATACACCATGAGCGAGCTATTGGTGGAAATTGGCGACACCACAGAGCTACAGGAAGATGAAAATGGAGTACTCTTTCTGGAATACAGGGATCAGGCAATCTTCAACTCCTCCACAGACGTTGTCAGCATTGGTGATGTCATTGATAATGCGAGCTTCGACCTTCCTGTCACACCACCTGTAGCTTCCAATCAAACGATTATTGTTGACACTACTCTTTACCTTGAATATACTGCTGATAACAATGAGAGAATAGACTCTGTCTTTTATTCATCAGGAGATTTAACTCTGGATGCCACGCTGGTGGGAGTTTCCAATGTAAATTTTGACATTACACTTACCAGTACAAGCAGCACGCTTACTAACCAACAGGTTTTATATTCAGGCTCCACCAATTCGAATCAGACACGTTCATTAGCCAATCATAAAACGATCTTTACTTATCAGGGATCAGTAAACGTCTTTCCGGTAGATATTCACCTGGAGATACCTTTGACTACTGGCCAACAGATCTTACCCGGGGAAACATTCTCGATACAACTATCATTTCTTAATCAGGTATTTGATGAGATATATGGCCGATTTGGTCAGGATACTGTGACGGTTGGGAATACAATTATGGATATTCCATTCTTTTCAGATTTTGGGACAGAAGGATTTTTCCTGGCAACACCTTCAATCACATTCGATTTTGAAAACACATATGGGGTTCCCTTTGGAATATTATTTGATGGCTTATATAGTGTGGATGATAATCAGGGTGTGAATGATACCACCTACCTGCAAGGAAATATTACCAATAGTCCTCAACTGGTCACTGCTGCCCCAGCTGTCGGAGAGACGGAGACAACCACACATGTAGTAAGCAAATCCAACTCTACTTTGGGAAATTTGCTGGCTACCACACCAGACCAGTTAGGTTTTAATCTTCAGGCTGTAATCAATCCCAACAACCCGGGAGCATCAAATTTCCTCTCTCAGAATAACTCAATCCAAACAGATATTTTGGTGAGAATGGATTTGGCCGTTCAGCTTGTAAACCTTTCAAGGGACATTGTATTTAAGCTGGGTGGCGGACTGGATTTTAATGAAGTAGACAGTGCAGTCTTAAGGGTAGTCACAGTAAATAGTCTCCCTTTTTCGGGTACTATGGAGCTAAACATCATCGGCAATGCCAGTGATACTTTGTATACAGCACCTGAAAAACTGGTCCTTAAAACACCATTCCTCAGCAATTCCGGATTGGTGACCCAACCAAGAAATAATACAGCCGATATTGTCCTGGGTCCCGAGGGAGTAGAAGCTTTGAAAACCGGATCTCAGGTAGCCTTACACCTGGTCCTGAATACCCCTGAGAGCCTAACCGCAAACGACATTTTTGTGAAAATAAGGTTACAGGATTATATAGAAATAAAAGCCTCTGTAGTGGCAGGAGTAGATTTTCAATTTTGATGAAAAAGGCGATTCTATTCATATTGACCATTACTGCATTTTCCCTGACAAGGGCACAAACGAGCTTGTCCTTTCATCATTTGGGTAATACGACCTTCCAAAATACGCTGATCAATGCATCCTATATTCCCAATGGCAAAGTCTTTTTTGGTCTCCCAGCCATGTCGGGGGTGCATGCGAGCTACAATAACAAGTTGAGTTACAACAATATTTTTACTAAGGTTGATAACTCACTGATTGTTGATACACATAAAATTCTCGGGTCACTTCAAAAGCGGAACATGGCTTCCGTGGAGACGAATATTAACCTACTTCATCTGGGATATACCTCTGCTTCGGGAGCTACCTTGTATTTGTTTGCTAATGAGCGAATCAATGCTGATATTTTATATCCCAGGGAGCTCATAGAATTTGTTGTCAAAGGCAATGCCGGATTGGTAGACGAGACAATGAAAATTGGAAAGACTCAGATAAATATGACTCATTTCAGGGAGATGGG
>JAHCMM010000233.1 GCA_019192515.1 Cyclobacteriaceae bacterium SS2 | reverse complement strand
ATCATATTCATCAGACAAGCGGGCAGCTGAGACGGCATCCATCAGCTCATCAGTTGTCCAGCCAGTTTTAGCAATAATTGTGACATCGACGGGGCTATCAAGCTTTTCTTCAAGCATTTCAGCCAGAAGATTTGGCCATCGTTCACGCTCATCGACACTTTCGCCTATGGTATAGCTATCCCCAAGCGCCAGGTATTTGATCTTATTGGATTCGGGTTGTTCTGACGAGTATGATAGATTGGAGAGCAAGACAAAAAATAGGTATAGGGAAATCAAATTTTATTCAGTTCTTCCTGTAATTTCCTGGGGAGGCCTTTCACCACCAGATCATAAGAATCATCTATCCATTGAGTAAGCACCTCATCTCCTACCATACCATTTGTATTCACGGTGTTCCAGTGCTTTTTATTCATGTGATATCCTGGCTTTACATCAGGATATTGTTCCCTGAGCTGCACAGCTACTTCAGGATCACATTTCAGGTTGATGCTTTCAAATTGTTCAATATCCGTGAGAGCAAACATCTTTCCCGCAACCTTAAATACAAGCGTATTAGGTCCAAATGGGACCTCCTCGGTAACCATGGGTTTAGATAAGCAGTATTCCCTGAATGATTCGATGTCCATTGGTGACATTTGTTTAAGCTCGGGAAATCAACCTCACCACGATCACAACCAATGCCACTAAAAACATGACAATGGCAATTTTATTGATCCCATGCATCATCTTCAGGTTCAGATCCGGTTTCCGATTGGGATCTTTTTTCCTAAAATAATATAGCAGGACTTCCTTGAAATTGAAGAAATATCCTACATCATTTTTCCCGGTATCTTCTTTTTTTTCCGTACTCATAGTGTTGCTACTTCTTCTTGCTTGGGTTCAATCCATTTTCCATCTTCCTTGATGAGATTGATCAGCTCATCCAGGGCATGTTTGGATGGAACTCCCCTTTTTACAACTTCTTTGCCTTTATACAGCGTGATCTTACCCTTTCCGGATCCAACATAGCCATAATCGGCATCTGCCATTTCACCAGGACCATTTACAATACAGCCCATTATCCCGATCTTCACTCCTTTCAGGTGATCGGTACGTTTTCTGATCATGGCCGTGGTTTCCTGCAGATCGAATAATGTCCGTCCACAGGAAGGGCAAGAAATATATTCTGTCTTGGTAATCCTTGTTCTGGCAGCCTGCAGGATCCCGAAAGCCAATTGATTATAAGCTTTGGCGGCTTTTAACTGAGATTCTTTTGCTCCCGAGTTAGAGCCGGTAATCATTACCCCATCACCAAATCCATCAATCAACAAACCACCAATGTCGGTGGCAGCATAAACCGTGAGCTGATCCCCTTCCAGTGCCTGGTAATCCCGCTGAATAATGAAAGGTACCTGACACCCCTCATTCATCAACTTCATCATAGCCTTTCTGAATTCGGCAAACGCTCCCGGAGCTATGGTTCTACCTACAAATACAATATTTTCAGTCTTTTGAACCAGACCAACCAACTCTTCATCTAGCTCGCTGAGATCAACAAGCAAAAAATTCAATTGGGGATGGAGTTCTATACCTTGTGCTAGCTCCTCTTTTCCTATTAAGGGGTATTTGGTATTTTTTTGCTTAAGACCACTCCATACTGGATAATCAACAATTTCCCGAAGCCCATTTGGAAGCATAAACGGAATCGGATTTGATCCCGAATACACAAAATCCGCTCCGGTATCGTTCATTGCCCATTTATCCAGCTCAGGCAGGTAAAAATGACCGACGGTGTTGAGGTCTTTTGGAACTATCTCATCAAACATTGACAGATCGGCTATGACACGTGGCACGTTGTCATGACCAATATTCACCACTTCCTGCGTTTGTCTCTTCTGGTATTCAAAAGGCTGATACTTGCTGTAGTCAACCTGGCAATTGTCGGTTGTCCCTTCTCTGCCAGCGACTTTATCAACGAGCATCTGAGCTACCGGAGCTTCAAATTCCGGCTCTTCGGTCAGGGAAACCCTCACCGTATCTCCCAAGCCATCCTCCAGCAATGTCCCGATCCCAACTGCAGACTTGATCCGGCCATCTTCAGCCTCCCCCGCCTCAGTCACACCAAGGTGTAAGGGATATGATTGTAGCTTTTCCTCATCCAGCTTTTGCACCAGCAACCTGTAAGCCTGTACCATCACCTGAGGATTGCTGGACTTCATGGAAACAACAATATCATAATAATTCAGGTCCTCACAGATCCGGATAAATTCAAGGGCCGATTCCACCATGCCTAAAGGTGTATCTCCATACCTGCTCATGATCCTGTCTGAAAGTGATCCGTGATTGGTACCGATACGCATGGCAGTCCCATACTCCTTACAAATGTTTACCAGCGGAATAAACTTCTCCCTGATCCGCTCCAACTCAAGTTGATAGGTCTCATCGGTATATTCGATCTCTTCAAATCGTTTTTTATCCGCATAGTTTCCGGGATTAACCCTGACTTTCTCAACAATCCTGGCGGCCAACTCTGCTGCATTGGGCGTAAAATGAATATCGGCCACCAGTGGGATGTTATAACCCCTTGCTCGGAGTTCCTTTTTAATATTTCTGAGATTCTCAGCCTCTTTGATGCTCGGTGCAGTGATCCGCACATACTCACACCCGGCTTCAATCATCCTGATGGACTGCTCCACCGATCCTTTGGTGTCCATCGTATCTACCGTGGTCATTGATTGTACTCGAATAGGATAAGATCCCCCAAGTGGTGTGTCTCCGATATTGACAACACGGGTTTCCCTTCGATTATATGAATTGAGGTTTTTGGTAAATCTGATTGCTTCAGGGAGGCTCAGAACTGACATACTCGCTATTTTATACAAAGGTAAACACTATTCAATCAGAAAGGTTACAGAAGAATTTCACAAGTCTCCAAGTTGTGGTCTGATCAGCAAATCTTCCACCACAGATCGTGAGCTCAACTGGTAAGTTGAGAATATCATTTCTGCAACATCTGCAGACGGCATAAATCTTTCCTCAGGAATTTCCACCCCTTCCCAGCTAGCCGTAAAAGTTGCCCCAGGCAATACGGATGTCACCCTGATTCCTACTTCCTTCAACTCTTCTCTAAGGACTTTAGACATCCCATATAATGCAAACTTGCTAATACAATATGATCCTCCATTTTTATAAGCTGTAATGCTTGCAGTAGAACACATATTGAAGATATGAGGCTTTTCGGCTTGCTTCATAAAAGGTACGATCCCACGGGTGATGGTATACGCACTTAAGAGGTTTGTATTGAGCATTTCCTCGAGAGCTCCCTCAGGCTCCTGAAGTATCTCTCCAGGTATAAACCGACCGGTATTATTTACCAGTACTTCAACGGGTTTCCCAATCAACCGGATGAACTCGACAAATGCCTGACAGCCTTCTTTTTGAGAAAGATCAGCAGTATTCACATGCACCTTTCCGTCATATTTTTCTTCAAATGATGACTTGAGTAGATCGAGGTCTTCTTCACTCCGGGAACAAGTAGCTATGGAGTAACCCTGCGAGGCGAATAACTCTAAAATGGCTAACCCAATGCCCTTAGTACCACCTGTAACGACAATTAATTTGTCAACATTTTCCATATTTCCTTTTTTTGCTCTGGCCAAATCATGGAGTTTGACTTCTTCTTGTTAATTTGGCAAAACTAACACTTCCAGGAGAAGATCTAGTTCATGCAAAATTTCGGAAAGTTTCTCATTTTTATTGGCCAACTGTTTGTACGGCGTGAAACATTCGTGACCTATGTTAGGCTGACGCTTAATGAATGTATCAATGTGGGTTACAACTCTCTTTTCATTGTTTCCATCGTGTCACTCTTCATGGGAGCTGTAACAACCATTCAAACAGCTTTTAACCTGGTAAGCCCGCTCATCCCGGCACCGGTGATTTCACTGGTAGTGCGGGATATGACCATATTGGAATTGGCTCCCACTATCATTGCCATTATCTATGCTGGTAAAGTGGGGTCAAACATAGCAGGCGAGTTGGGAACGATGAGGATCACCGAGCAAATTGACGCCCTGGAGGTAATGGGTATCAATGCTACTTCATACCTGGTTTTACCTAAAATTATAGCCAGTGTAATGATGTATCCAATGCTGGTCATTCTCTCTGGATTTTTGACGATCTGGGGTGGATATATCACAAGTCTGCTGACCGGTGTAATGACGGGTACCGACTACATTATTGGTATTAGGATGGAATTTATTCCTTTCAATGTAGCCTTCGCATTGATCAAGGCAGTTGTATTTGCCTTTCTGATCGCTTCTATTTCTGCTTTTAAAGGATTCTATACCTCCGGAGGTGCATTGGAGGTAGGACAATCTTCTACAGCCGCTGTTGTAAGTAGTTGTATTGCAGTGTTATTAGCGGATTATTTACTTGCTCAACTATTACTGGGATGATAGAGATAAGCAGAATAACCAAATCATTTAATGACAAAGAGGTATTATCTGATATCTCAGCCACCTTTGAGAAAGGAAAAACAAATCTGATCATTGGTTCCAGTGGGACTGGAAAAAGCGTGCTGCTAAAATGTATTGTGGGTCTGTTGAAACCAGATACCGGCGATGTGCTGTATAATGGCAGAAACTTTACAGATTCTGATAAAGAGATCCAAACGGACATACGTCGCGAAATGGGTATGCTTTTTCAGGGAAGTGCTTTGTTTGATAGCATGACAGTAGAGCAAAATGTGATGTTTCCGCTAAACATCCTGACCAAAATGAAACCTGCAGAAAAGCTGGAAAGGGTCAATTTTTGCTTAGAAAGAGTGGGCCTGGAAAATGTCAATAAGCGTATGCCATCAGAGATCAGCGGTGGTATGAAAAAGAGAGTGGGAATTGCCCGATCTATCGTCAACAAACCCAATTATCTGTTTTGCGATGAACCAAATTCAGGATTAGATCCTCAGACCAGTATCCTGATTGATGATCTGATCAAAGAAATCACCGTTGAGAATGACATCACCACGGTAGTGGTAACACACGACATGAATTCCGTGATGGAAATCGGCGACAAAGTAATGTTTATGTACAAGGGCAAAAAGCTTTGGGAAGGCAGCAATCAGAATATCACAGACACGGATGTGAAAGAGCTAAATGACTTTGTATTTGCCAACCGAATGATGCAGCAAATCAAATAGGAATTCGCTTCCGGCAATGGCACAATTACCCAAAAATGTATGGTTGTTGACAGTCGCACAGGCATTGATCTTGTCGGTCAACTCTTCAGTCGTATTTATCGGAGGACTGATAGGTAAAAACCTGGCTCCAAGCCCCAATCTAAGCACCCTTCCGGTGGCTTGTATTATCATCGGCACAGCAGCTGCCTCAGTGCCTGTCACAATGATCATGAAAAAGCTTGGTCGGAGAACTTCTTTCATCGCTATCCTGTCCTATTCGATTGTTGTAGCATTATGTGCGCTCTATGCGATTGAGCTACAATCATTTGTTGGATTTTGTATAGCCATCTTTTTCTTTGGAGTTACCAGTGCCTGTGGCATGCAATTTCGCTTTGCCGCCATGGAAAGTGTTTCAGAAGATCTTGTGCCCAGGGCTGCCTCAAATGTATTGCTCGGAGGCATTGTGGCTGCCATTCTCGGACCAGAGGTAGCTCTCCTTGGAAAAGACATGTTGTCAACAGAATACTCCGGATCGTTCCTATTGCTTGCAGGATTGTTCTTTTTGTGTCTCCTGGTTCTACTCTCGTTCAAAAACCCGGTAGTGGAATCCTCCACTATTTCATCCGGACAACGAACACTCAGTGAAATTGCCAGGCAACCACTTTTTTGGGTAGCCATTTTAAGTGCTACAGTAGGGTATGCCGTAATGTCTTTCATCATGACGGCCACTCCTGTAAGTATGCATGTACTAGACGGCCACTCTTTACAGAGCACCAAATGGGTCATTCAAAGCCATATCCTGGCCATGTTTGTACCGTCCTTATTTGCTGCATGGATCATTTCAAAACTTGGCGTGAGCAGGATGATGATTGTTGGGCTATTTGCTTACATTATTTGTATTGCGGTGGCTTATACCTCACATCACCTCAACCATTACTGGGTTTCGTTGATTTTACTGGGAATTGGCTGGAATTTTCTTTTCATCGGAGGCACTACCCTACTACCGCAAACCTACCGACCAGCTGAGCGATTCAAAGTTCAGGCAGTCAATGAATTCATTGTGTTTGGTGCTCAGGCGATTGCATCACTTTCTGCAGGTTGGATCATTTTTGCTATTGGTTGGGAAAGCTTATTACTGACTACACTTCCCATCATTATTGCCCAGCTTTTCATTATCTTAAAATGGGCACCTAAAAGGACGCTAGCAGTGCAATGAAAGTGTTAATTTTACCCGGAAGCTAAAAACACACCCCAAGATGATGAAGAAATACCATCACCTGTTTCTTGCGGCTTTAATGATCCTTGCCTACTCTACTGGTCTGATAGCCCAACCATACCAGGCAGCTGAATCTGCCAGGGAATTCTATGAAATACCCGAAAATTTCAAAGGCCAGATTGATCGGGCCATTCCTGCTCAACCTGCTTCAAAACCACAAAAGGAACGAAAATTATTGGTTTACTCCCAATACCTGAAAGAGCGCGTCCACAGCTCAGTGCCGTACGCCAACTATGCTTTCTATAAAATGGGTGAAGCAACTGGTGCCTACCAGACCTATTTCAGCAACGATACAACGGTGTTCCAGGCACAATATCTTGACCAGTTTGATGCCATTATGCTGAATAACACGGCTGGTGTATTATTCTATGACCCTCAGACCAGACAGCACCTTTTGGATTTTGTGTATGGTGGAAAAGGAATTATTGGGATTCATGCTGGTGCAGGGGCAACATTCGTCAAATACCCGGTGTATGATCAGTTTCCTGAGTTTGGCCAGATGATGGGTGGTTATGAAAATGGCGGACACCCATGGAAAACCTGGGAGTGGATCAATTTCAAAGTGGATGAACCTGAACATCCGGTGAACAAAGGCTTTTCAGTCACCTCCTTTGATATCAGTGACGAGATATATCAATACCTGAACGAGTACTCCAGGGACCGGGTAAGGATATTGCTTTCGATCAATACCGAAAAAACCGATATGGAAAACCGACATATCCTGCCTGAGAGACGACTTGATAATGACTTTCCTGTGAGTTGGATCAGGGATTATGGAAGAGGAAGGGTATTTAGCTCAGCACTGGGTCATCACCCACATATCAACTGGGACATGAGGGCGCTGGCACATTACTTCAGAGGGATCCAATTTGCGCTGGGNGATCTCGAAGCACCGACTACTCCAACCGGAAAACTTAACGCAATCACCCAGGCACAGGAAATCACAAACCTTCCGTTGGGAATTGCTGCCTACACCTATAAAAACCAGACTTTCTATGATGTAATTGATCATGCAGTGGAAATGGGCGTACTGAATGTTGGGGGATTAAGTTTCCAAAAAGCGAGTGCTGAGATCAACAAAAACTTTGATCCTAATCTTACAAGGGAGGAACTTCTGGAAATCAGAAGCAAATTGTTGGATGCAGGCGTCAGTCTTAAAACTTACTACATCCACGATATTCCCAATGATAAGAAGGCATGTGAAAAGATTTTCCAGTTTGGTCAATTAATGGGTATCGAAACATTTATCTCAGAACCCAACCCGAAAGCCCTGGACCTAATTGAACAATATTGTAAAGCGTATAACATCAAGGTGGCCATCCACAATCACGGACAAGACGTTTCACCGGAGTATTATGATCCTGCCAGGTTGCTGGATCATATTCGAAACAGAAGTGAATTAATAGGTGTGTGTGGTGATACAGGCTACTGGACAAGAAGTGGTTTTAATCCAATTGAATCCATTGAGTTGCTCGGGGATCGTCTGATCAGCCTGCAACTTCATGATCTGAATGAATTCTCTAAGAAGGGTCATGATGTGCCCTGGGGAACAGGAATCAGTGAAATTGAAAATATCCTGAACACACTGGTCAAAAACAATATTGATCCAACTATGGTTGAATTGGAATATTCCTACAATTGGGATCAGTCCGATCATGAGATTCAGAAAAGTATTGATTCCTTTAACAAATTCATCACTAACATTGCTGTCGGCCAAGTCAAATAACCACAATCAGAAATGAAAAACAGTCTCTATAATCTACAACATCTCTTCCTGTTTGCGCTGGCTCTTGGTTTTTCCTGCCAACAGCCTAATAAGGTAGAGCCCTTAACTGTTACTCAAACACTTGAGCAAACCAAACAACGGGAAGCTGAGATCATGGGTGAAACGACCCTGGAGGTGGAAGATGGGCTTTCACTCAAACTTTGGGCCTCAGACTCACTTACCCCGGACATCATTGCCCTGGAAATGGATGATTTTGGAAGGGCTTACCTGACCAGAGCCATTAGACCTTACAACTCCGAATTTGATATTCGAGGACACAGAGATTGGATGACCCCATCCATTGGTTTTCAGTCAGTCGAAGATCGAAGGGCTTTCTTACGTAGCACGTTTGCCCCTGAGAAAAGTAAGGAAAATGAATGGCTGGCTGACCTCAATGGTGACGGAAGTCATGACTGGAGAGACCTGGCCGTGGAAATGGATGAGATCTGGCAAATAGAAGATCAGGATCAGGATGGTTATGCCGACATCGCCAAAAGAATCTACCAGCTTCCTTCTGAGGAAGTAACTGATGTGGCTGGCGCTTTGGAAGTGACCAGGGATGCGGTGTTTATGGGTAGCGCACCTGACATGTGGAGATTGACAGACACCAACGATGATGGTGTAATGGATAAGCAGGAATCACTGGGAACCGGATTTATGACGCATATTGGCTTTGGTGGTCATGGCATGTCGGGAGCTATCATGGGACCTGATGGTAAACTTTACTGGGGTATTGGTGACATAGGCGCTAACCTCACCGCCAATGATGGATCAAAATATAAGTTCCCCAACAGAGGTGTAATCGTGAGGGCAAACCCGGATGGCACTAATTTCGAAGTATTTTCAGCAGGTCATAGAAACACACACGAATTTGTTTTTGATGAATATGGTAATCTAATCAGCTCGGACAATGACGGGGATCAGCCTGGTGAAAGTGAAAGACTTGTTCATATCGTAGAAGGGTATGACTCCGGATGGAGGATCAACTGGCAGTTTGGGAAGTATACTGATCCAAAAAATAATGACTACAGGGTATGGATGGATGAAAAGTATTTTATTCCCCGTTGGGAAGGTCAGGCGGCACATATCCTGCCTCCGATCCGTAATTATCACAATGGGCCTACCGGGATGGTCTATAACCCCGGAACTGCATTAGGAAAAAGATGGCAAAACAAATACTTCCTGGTAGAATTTGTCGGACAATCAAGCCGCTCTCCCATCTGGTCATTTAGTCTGAAGCCAAAAGGTGCCACATTTGAATTTGACTCCGAGGTGATGGCCGTAAAAGGTATCCTGCCTACTGGGATCTCTTTTGGTCCGGATGGAGCGCTTTATGTTGCTGACTGGGTAAAAGGTTGGGAACCTAAAAACTATGGCAGAATATGGCGTCTGGACGTGACGGAAGATACCAATGACCTGGCTGATCAAAGGGCAGAGACGCTAAGATTGATGTCACTTGACTACTCAAAGCAATCAGGCGACCAGCTGCTTACCCTACTCCACTATCCTGACATACGTATCAGACAAAGGGCTCAGTTTGAGCTGGCTAAAAGAGATAAACCTGGCTCGATGGTACTGAAATCAGCGATCCAGCAAAAAGAAAATCAACTGGCCCGGATTCATGGTATTTGGGGTATTGGCCAACTGGCAGTTGAAGACATTAATTATGCCGAAGCCCTGGTACCTCTCCTAACCGATGGTGATCCTGAGATCGTAGCCCAGGCAGCTAAAGTCATAGGAGATGTTTACTATCAACCTGCTGAAGAATCATTGATCAGTTTGCTCGATGCTGAAAATGCCCGTGTTAAATTTTACGCCGCACAAGCCTTGGGCCGGTTAAAATCAGAAAAAGCTATCCCGGGTCTTCTTTCCATGATTGAGCAGAACAACGATGAAGATCTGTACCTTCGACATGCAGGTGTCTATGCACTTTATCGCATTGGAAAGGCGGATCCGGTCATTGCATTGGAAAATCATCCAAGCAGGGCCATGCGAACAGCTGCAGTACTTGTTTTAAGAAGGCTGAGCAATGAAAATGTTGCTAAATTCCTCGATGATGAGGATGAATATATTGTCACAGAAGCTGCACGAGCTATCAACGATGATTTTTCCATCGAGTCTGCTCTTCCTGCGCTAGCAGCTACGCTTGCTGATGAAAGATTCACATCAGAACCGCTTCTACGAAGGGCGATAAATGCCTCTCTCCGTGTAGGTGGAGAAACTGAGATGAACCGGGTGATCGCTTTTGCCAAACGTAAAGACGTGAGCAATGAACTCAGAGCCGAAGCACTGGCAACATTGGGTACCTGGCCTGAGCCCTCAGTGCTTGACAGGGTCGACGGCAGGTATAGGGGTGTTGTGAAGAGAGATGCAGAACCTGTCATCAAAGCTATCAGCCCGGAGATTGGCTATTTCTTATCTGATAAATCTCCTGAGGTGATTGTAGCAGGACTAAAAGCTATCAGCAATCTGGGAATCACATCTCAGACACAGGCCGTATTGGCTTTACAAAATCATCCGACTCCAGTTGTTAGATCCACAGTTTTAGAGGTTTTGAGTGCTCTGAGGTACAACCAGATGGCGGGGGCAGTAGAAAAAGGCATGCAGGACAAAGATGCTGATGTACGGACCACCGCTATCGGGATGCTGAGTCAACTGGAGCTTGCCAAAGAGGAGTTACCTGCGGTAGTCATGCCTATTTTCAAGACAGGAGAACTGAGAGAACAACAGGAAACTGTTCGCATCCTGGGAGAGTTACCTATTGAAAAGACCCAGCAGATACTGGCAGAGCTTATCAACAGACTGAAAAATGCTCAATTGGATCCGGGTATCGCACTGGATCTTTCAGAGGCTGTTGACGCAACAGGATCTCAGGATTTGATTGCTGCGCTTGAACCGCTTAAGTCTGATGAAAACACTCTGGAAGCATACAAAGAAACCCTTGTAGGGGGAAATGCCAGGTCAGGTGCGCGGTACTTCTACCGCAATGAAACCGGGCAATGTGTCAGGTGCCACTCCATGGAGGAAGGTACCGGCTCTAATGTAGGTCCGTTATTGTCCGATATTGGTTCCAAGTTGACCAGGGAACAACTGCTGGAAGCATTGATTGATCCAAGTGCCCGACTTTCACCAGGCTTTGGTAATGTGATGCTTACACTGGATGATGGATCAAAGATCAGCGGAATTCTATTGGAGGAAAGAAAGGATGAGCTTCTGCTGAACGCCGGCGAACCGGAACCACTGCACATTGCATTGTCCAGGGTAAAAAACAGGGAGAATCTTCCTTCCGGAATGCCCCCGATGGGTACTGTGATGTCGAAACGAGAGATACGGGATGTGATTGAGTTTCTGGCCAATCAAAAATAGGTCAGGATCCCCTTAGCTTAAAAGCAACATACCGGTCACCGGACCTGGCACCGACTTTACCTCCACCACCAGCAGCAATGACGATGTATTGTTCACCATTGACCTCATAGGTGGAGGGAGTGGCATGTCCTCCGAAAGGCAGTTTGGTCTCCCAAACGATCTCGCCAGTTTGTTTATCAAAAGCCCGAAACATTTCATCCCTTGTAGCTCCGATAAAAACCAGACCACCTTTTGTGACAATTGGACCACCCAGGTTTTGTGTTCCTGTGGGAGGCAGGCCCCGCTTGATAAGCTCGGGATAAATACCCAAAGGAACCTGCCAAAGGATCTCTCCCTTATTTAGGTCTATAGCATTGAGTGTTCCCCACGGGGGTTTCACGCCAAAATATCCATCCTGATCTTCCAAAATATTCCACCCATCATGAACGTAACGCAGGTCATCCAATTCCTCCTCTACTTCTTCATCTGCATATTTTTCAGGATCAAAAAGATAGTCGATCAATGCTTCTTTCTGCTCCAGGGTGATTTGCGGGAATGCAGGCATTTGCCCCTTACCCGTACTCAGCTGCTTTTTTACATCTTCCTTGCCAATAGAAATTGTTTGCAAGGAAGGAAATGCCCCAACACCTGACAGGTCTCCACCATGGCAAATGCTGCAGTTATTCAGACGATAAATGGATTTACCACTTAAGACGCCATTCTTTTCCGACTGAAGAGGCTTAAGCCTGATGAAAAAAGGCACTTCATTGGCATTGACATAGAGTATTCCTGTCTCGGGATCAAAAGCAGGACCTCCCCACTCTCCTCCTCCGCGCGTTCCCGGAAACTGCACAGTCCCTTCCAGACTTGGGGGTGTATAAACTGTACCATAATTGGCATCTTTGATATACTCCCGGATATACTGATTGGATTCCTCAGAGATATCGGTGATCTGGCTCTCATCGAAGATCTGCCTGACAAACGGCGGGGGCTTTACCGGAAACGGTTGTGTAGGCCAGGTATTTTCACCCAACAATTCAGACTGGGGCACAGGTCTTTCTTCGATGGGAAAAATGGGTTCTCCTGTCACCCTGTCAAACATAAAAACCAAACCCTGCTTGGTCACCTGTGCAACAGCATCGATTTCTTTTCCATCCTGATTGATGGTGACCAAAGTAGGTGGAGCCGGAAGATCATAATCCCACAGATCGTGATGCGTGAGCTGGTAATGCCATACTCGCTCCCCTGTCCTGGCATCCAACGCAAGCAAACAATTGGCAAACAGATTCTCACCGGTGCGATAACCCCCATAAAAATCAAAGGCTGCTGAGCCCGTCGGTACATAAACAATCCCACGCTCTTCATCCAGGCACATTCCGGTCCATGAATTTACGCCACCAACATCTTTGTAATTGCCTTCCTCCCAGGTGTCATAGCCAAATTCCCCAGGTTGCGGAATGGTATGAAAAGTCCAGACAGTTTCTCCGGTTCGCACATCAAAGGCTCTGACAAACCCCGGGGCAGCACCATAGCTCTCCCCCAATGCTGTTCCCTGGATCAACAGGTCCTCATAGATGATTCCCGGTGAGGTCACCCATACAGAAAGTGTAGCCGGATCACGTCCAAGCCCCTCTCTCAGGTCGATTTTACCTTCCGATCCAAAAGAATCAATCAACGAACCAGTTTCTGCATCGAGAGAATACAGATCCGGACCGGCTCCGAGAATGATTCTTCTGTCCTTACCATCTTCCCAATAAACAACACCCCGATTTACGCCCCTTGAATTTCGTCCTTCAAATGGATCAAATCTCCAAATTTCCTGACCTGTCACAGCATCCAGCGCCATCAGTTTCAGCTGTGGAGATGTTACATACATTTTCCCATTGACAATGATGGGATTACATTGGATTGCAGATCTATTGCCTTCGCTGGCATCACTGGTCGCATACTCCCAGGCCACTTCTAATTGATCTACTGTTTCTGCATTGATCTCATCAAGATCTGAATAGGCAGTACTCCCCTGATCTCCCCGATAGACTTGCCATGTACTAAAATCATCGGCAGATTTTTTACAGGAAAACAAATGGTTAAGAAAAAAAAGCAGGGAACTATACCATTTAGGTGTAGGTTAAAAGGGTTGTGCATGTTGATTTATCAGTAAGAAAACGATAAATTAAGCATTAATCCTTTTATCTTCAAAGTATGATAGAACTGAAGCGGATTGTAGTAGCCAATAAACAAACTGATTTTGACACCCAACATGCAGCACTGGCCACAGTAGTAAAAGTAGAGGGGTCTTCCTACCGAAGCCCAGGAGCTAAAATGTTTATCCTGGATAATGGACTATGGGAAGGCTCTGTCAGCGGGGGATGCCTGGAGGGGGATGTCCTGAGACAGGCCCGTGAAATCATGCAGTCCGGCAAGGCACGTATCATCACTTACGATACCAATGATGATAACAATCACCAGCTGGGGGTCAACCTCGGCTGTAATGGGATCATCCACATATTCGTTGAGCCTCTCAATAGAAACAATCCCATCATACCCGTTTTTGAAAAGGTTATCACGCAACAAAAGCGAACCATCCTGATCAAAAAACTGGATGAGTTCCCGACTTATTCCTGGACAAAAATGGATGGCGAGATACTCGATTCTACTTTTGATCATCATGAGCTCCCCGGGCTAAAGGAGATAGAAGAAAAGATCCAAAATCAGACTTCCGGTATTGTGGATATGGACGGAGAACAGGTATTCTTTGAGCATTTTGAACCTGCCATTGACCTGGTGGTGGTCGGTGGTGGTGGGGATGCACAACCGGTAGTCAGCCTGGCTAATCAGCTGGGATGGAATGTGCGCCTGACCGATGAATGTGCAGCCCATCTGTTTCCAAAGAATTTCCCTCAGGCCCAGGTGATTCAATGCGATCGTAAGTATATGGGAGAAAAAATTCAAACAACTCCTTTCTCTGCAGTTGTGTTGATGACCCACAACCTTGACTATGACCGGGACGCACTCCTACAGATACTGGAAGGAGATGCTCCGTATATTGGCATTGTGGGCCCTAAAAAACGCTGGGAGAAGATGAAAGCACAGCTTGAAGATCAGGGGATCGCACTGAGCCCTCAGGATCTTGACAGGATTCATGCACCTGTTGGATTGGACATTGGGGCAGACACCAGGGAAGAAATTGCCCTGGCCATCATTGCGGAGATCAAATCGTACTTTTCTAAAAGAAGTGGCAATCCACTTAAACAAAGAAAGGATAGCATCCACCATAAAGACCCTTCCACCGGAGAGGTACTCAAGTCATCTCATGTGCGCTGATGGCTGAAAAGTCCGCTATTATCGTTTTAGCTGCCGGTAATTCATCCCGATTAGGAAGCCCAAAACAACTGTTGGAAGTTCATGGTCAAAAGCTGCTAACACATGTAGTCAGGCAAGCCTGCGACAGCAAAGCAAATGATGTGTATGTGGTTTTAGGTTCGGGTGCAGAAATACTATCGTCGTTAATTTCGGAGGATAATATAAAAATCGTAGTTAACCAGGACTGGGAGAAAGGCATGGGTAGCTCAATTAAGACGGGAATCAGGGAAATCCAAAAGCAAGACTCCTACGATACTGTTATCATCTCCGTTTGTGATCAGCCATTTCTCACCTCAGAAATTTTCAATCAGTTTATTGATCAAACCGGGAACCAGGAGATCATCGTATCTGCCTACTCCGACGGCAACTTTGGTCCCCCTACCCTTTTTAGAAAATCCCGGTTTTCTCAATTATTGTCGATTCATGATACAGCAGGCGCCAAATCTGTGATCAAAAAATATGAGGGAACGCTTGGGTTGATTCCTTTTGAAAAAGGGGATATCGATCTGGACACAAAGGAGGATTATAATGCCTTCCTCAGTTCGTCTAAATAGACCTGTTGGCATATATTTACAATCATAAAATCTGCATACTAAAAATAGATACCAACTAAAAGGTGGACATTTTGCAGGATCCAAATTTTCAATAAAAAGAACAATATCTACATGCGAACAAAATACATGCTTCCTCTTGTTGCAATACTCACATTTGCGACGCTTTCATCATCCTTTGCTCAAAAGCAAAAACTCTTCAACGGCAAAGACCTTACTGGCTGGACCATCTACGGTACTGAAAAATGGTATGTTGAAGATGGCCTGATAGTAGCAGAGAGTGGCCCTGATGGAGAATATGGCTACCTGGGAACTGAGGGTAAATTCAAAGACTTTGTGTTGACGCTGGAGTTTAAGCAGGAAAAAGATGGTAATAGCGGATTGTTTTTCCATTCATCTATTGAAGGCACAAAGATAGCAGGCTGGCAGGCTGAGATTGCTCCTCCAAACCATGATACTGGTGGAATTTATGAGTCATACGGCCGAGGCTGGCTGATCAAACCAGATCCGGAAAAAGATAAGGCACTGAAATACGGTGAGTGGAATAAGATGAAACTCGAAGTGAAAGGTGATCAGGTCACTACATGGCTTAACGGTCAGGAGATGATCACCCTGGAAGATGAAAAGATCGGTTCAGTAGACGGACAGATCGCCCTTCAGATCCACAGTGGTGGTGGCTTGAAGCTGTATTTTAAGAATATCGTGATCAAGCCAATCAAGTAAGATTTTTCTCCAACTATACTAGCGCAGAAACTTCTGCGCTAGTATTAAAATTTATCTGAGCGGATGAGGGTAGGTTTCTCTTATGGATTCCGCATGTAATGAAGTCCAAATCTCTGAAACGGCATGCAAAACCTCATTCAAGATTATCGTAGATGACTTATCATACCCAGTTAAGTCATCTATTGTCAAATTTTCGTGCTGTCTTTTATACTTATCCGATTTGATCTCTCTTTCTTCGACATCAATTTTGGAATATTGTGGGAAGATTTTCAATCTATAAGGCACTATGATATGATAGGTGGATGATTGGGTGTTGTTGCCTTTAATTTCCCACATACCAGAGGTTTCGCTTATTTTTCTTAATAAATAGGAATCAAACTTATCGTTGGTCGATTTCTCGATCAAACCAACATCCCCAACGTTTCCATCCTCATCAATAAGAATGTCCAGAGTCAGAGAATAGACAAAGTCACCGTCCGGATTAAAGAATTCTCTAAATTCATTAAAAAAACCATCCCTAAGATATTCTGTCACATCACCATCAAAAGCACTGAACTTAGCATCTAGTTTTTCTTGTCCACTTACTGTGTAGTTGATACTCAAAAACAGAATTAATAGTATAATATGCTTTGCTGTCAAATCTTTATGGGTTTGCATGCTGTTCACAACCTTTCAGTAATATATAGTAACTTACGTTATTTGTAGTTTTTTAAGCTAAAAACATGAAAAAGAACATCGTCATTGCATTGCTCTCCATTCTATCAATGTTCCTGATTGTACTTTCCTACATTAAGGCTCATGAAGCTGACAAAAATGCGGCGGAAGCTCAACAACAGGCTGAAGAGGCCTTTCAACAATCAGCAATAGCAGAGGCACAAGCTGCTGAAGCTACCAGGGCTATGGCAGAACTGGAAAAGGTGAAAGCAGAGTTAGCAGCATATAGGGGTGAGTAATAATACGCAATGCATGGAATTAACTTCTGCGCTAGTGAGGATGACAGAGGGGGACTTCCGTGCGAGTAGAGCCAGTTAAATACCTCACTATAGGGAGTGTGGAGCTAGTGTGGAGGAAGTGTGGAGGAACATTGGACGGAGATCAGGCTGATATTGGGATTCAGTAAAAAACAATGAATGCTACTCACGGCGCGGAAGTAACTTCCGCGCTAGTGAAGGAATATCATGAAACCCGAAGGGTTGAAATGATTATAGAACTGGTTCAATTGAAGAACCTAAACCCCGTAGGGGTGATATGACAGAATACCTGTTGTATCTCATCTGTTGATGAAAGAACTACTACTCGGCTTCCAACAAACCTTGCAACTTCAAATCCAGGTGATCCGGAAGCCTGCTGTATATCCGATCGGTAAAATATTGACCGTAGCTTTTACATGCCCTGGCTATCTGAGTGATGAAAACTTCGAAATAGGCAGGATCCATGTTTTCCGCTGCGAAATAATGGGCATCTACATTATCTGAATCCAACATTTTGCCTAGTAAATCCTTTTCGAGATTTTGGATCGTATGTTCCTGCATCTGAAAATTGATATCTCCATTGGCAATGTGCCAAAGCGTGTAGCAGGTGTAAATCGCCCCTTCCACCATGTCTTTTTCGATGTGCTTCAGGGTTGCCCCTCCTACTGCATCCACATCCTGCGGGTCGGTATCAAATGGCGTTACCACCAGTTCATCCCTCCTTAGGTGAATAAAAGAGGGTGACTTCGTTAGCAAAATAGCTTTAAGTCTTTCATAGTCAGAATCCTCGAAAGGGACATGATCCAGCTTGGTCAGGGGTTTATCGGGCAAAATCTCAAAGTCTCTGAAATTTCCCAGTACATCCCAATAAAAGTCCAGCTCTGCTTCATAGCACAATCCCGTATTACATACCGGGGTAGTCACATGGGCTCCGTACCCATCCAACAACCCCTCGTGGTCGTAGGTTTCATAAATATCAAGTAAAACCGAGTCCTCAGTCAGGTATTGAAAGGCGAGTTTAGGTTCCGATTTACTCGCTTGTGTAGCGGCAATTAGAGTCAGTGTAAATACAAACATGGTGATGCCAAAGATCGCACCCAATAAACCTGTCATGCGGTTTCGACTCATTCCCAATCCGGATTTCCTATCCCTTCTGTCATCAGTTCCACCATTTTGTCCCAGTGCTTCTCATGCACTTCCCGGGGCAAGACACCTTCATCTTTACAAATAGAAGCTGCCATTCCTAACACCTCTCCCATCATGCCTGTGGTTCGCTGAACCCTTACCGTACCCAACGCCACATGGGTAACACTGATGTTTCGACCTGCCATGAAGAGGTTATTCACGTTGCGGGAATAAAGACACCTGTAGGGTATTTGATAGGATTCAATCTCACGAATGTCTGCCCTGGATAAGAAAGGCTCCCCTTTAAATCCGTTTTTCCTGATCGGATAATGAAGATCAACACCCCAGGTAGTGCTGAAAGTAGCATCTTTGAATTCCCGTCCTTCGAGGATGTCCTGCTCTTTGAGGATCACATCTCCCAGCAGTCTGCGGGATTCTCTTTTCCCTCCTATATAGGCCACCCATGAAAGCTTTCGGTTGGTGAACTCATCTTTGTAAGTGGCATTGTTCTTCAGATAGTCCCAGTTGCCAAAAGTGACCCTCAAGGCATAATCCCGGATAAACTCTATCTCCGTAACCTGGTTACGCATTGCGCCCGTCTCCCAGTCCCAATCACCTTTAAACGTCTTGATGGCTGTCTCCTCGTCAAACTTCACCGACCATGGACTTGTGCTGGGGAAAGGGCTTACATTTGCCGTCTCCATGGAATTCCATTGTACGGAGGTCCCCATGACCAGTTTATCTGCTTTGGCTGGAGCCCGTGGCTCACCAGTTTCTTCCCTGGATTCTCTTCCCACTCTGAAATCTGCACCTGCCAGATACCCGATGGTACCATCTCCTGTACAGTCAGCGAACAACTTACCTCTGAATCTGGATTCTCTTCCTGTAACAATACTTTTTCCTATTACCGCCGTGATTTGATCGCCCTCTTTTTCAACCGCTAGGGCATGGGTGTTTAAAAACAAATCCAGGTTCTCCTCTGATTGTACCACCTCTAGTTTGCGGTCATCATCATAGTTGCTTGCGGGACCTGCATTGTGCTCTTTCTTTTCCGGGTTATTCTTGATGATCTCAAGTATCGCCCGGCTTCTTTTGGTATCAGGATTTTGATTGGCCTCCCAGAGTGTCCAGTGACCAACAGCACCCAGCTCATCTACCAGTGAGCCCAAATTCTGATAAGGGTCCTGGTAAATCAATCCGGACAGTCCTACCCTGACCTCTGAGCTGTTGTTACCTCCTAACACAGGCCTGTTTTGGATCAGGGCAACTTTCAATCCCAGACGTGCAGCACTAACAGCTGAACAAATACCTGCAATTCCTCCACCGACAACTACCAGATCATATTCCCCGGCGTCTTCAGGGGTATCCGGTAAACCGAGATGTTTGTTACGAAAAGCTGTTAATGACTCCAACTCATTGGGTGGAGTGAGCTTTTTGTCTTTGGTGAGTATAATGGCGTCACATCTGCCATTGAATCCCGTGAGATCGTGAAGTGATAGTGAATTCTTTCCCTTTTTAAGTGGGACTTGTCCACCATATTGCCAATGCCAATCCGCACCTTCAGTCCCAAAATTGGTCTCCAGCGGCTGGTTATTGATTGACAGTTGAAACTTACCTGGAGCACCTTTCACTTTCCAGGGAGCCACCCAGTCTCTGGTCCGAACCCAAATGGAGTACTTGCCATTTGAAGGGACTTCTACTTCAGTTGTGGCATCGGCAACAGGCACACCTAGCCCATGCGCCATAAGGTAGGCCGACTTCATCACATCCATTGATTGCTGGTCGATGACCCAACCTCCACGGTCTGAAAAACTTTCTGCCTCTATAAAAATGGTCGACTGACCGAACGCTGTAGAACTGGCTACTAAAAGTGCTATTAAGAAATACTCCCGCATCATATTTGGTTAAACTCCAAACCTACGGGATAACAGCCAATTTGGAAAAGGTGGGGTGAGAATTAGTG
>JAHCMM010000232.1 GCA_019192515.1 Cyclobacteriaceae bacterium SS2 | reverse complement strand
GCCCATGTGAGCGAAAAGAACATATAGCTGATAGAAACCAGCAGTGCGAATCTTGATTTCTTCCTTTTTGTAAACAGGTTGATCGCTGCCAGACCAAAAGAATATGAAGCCACAGAATGGGTAAATTGTGCAAGGTGATAGTAGGGGATTTGGTAGAAAATAAGATTGAGCAAGACCACCAGGGCAGGGGGTATTACCATTCCCCAGACGAAATATTTGCTGTATACTTTATCAAATGTAGCCAGGTTGAATGCTTCCAGGGAGTACCCAAGAACTAAAAAGCTCATGCTGATATGCAACAAAACGATATCCAGGTAGGCGGTTACCAGGGCCAAACCAATAACAGCAAAAGTTTGCAGAAACTTACTGATGGTGAAGGATATCAGGTGCCAGTCAAATTTCTTGTTCGCCACCAGGTAATAGACAAACAGAAGTCCGGTGAAAGCACTGAACAATCCGAAAAGAAACATGATGGACTTTACATCAAACATCAAATAAGGGTTAGGTGTACCAAAAAAGGCTTATGGATTCATCTTACTTCCATATGGGGTTTGGCGGACATAAATATGCGCAATAAATAGTAAAGAAGAAAGATTAATAAAGGTAATGGATAGTGGTATGGGAGTGTTTTAAACCAATTAAATGGATAAAGTTTGATAACCGATTACCTGGTTATATCAGTATGCTTGCCCCAAAGATTCGATTATTAGATAAATTACATGCATCATTTGAGAATCATAACAGTTAATCGTATTGAATGAGACCCGAGCCCGATCTCTATCAGGACGGGTCGAATTTCCATAGCCTGTTTTACAGGGTTTCGGTATAACTACTAAAAATCAATTATACACACATGAAAAAAAGAGCATTTTTGAAGTCAGCGGGTGCATTAGCTTCTGTTACTTTTTTGCCCTCGTCAGTATGGGCCATAGTCAAAAACGGTAAGATTCGAACTGCACATATTGGAGTTGGAGGCATGGGAGGGGCTGATCTCAATGTTATTGCTTCCCATGACAGGGTAGAGGTATCGGCTCTATGTGATGTGGACTCTATAAGACTTGCCGCAGCACAAAAATCACATCCGGGAGCAAAAGCTTATAAGGATTACAGAAGACTTTTTGATGAGGTGGGAAAATCTATTGATGCAGTTATTGTATCTACTCCGGATCATACACATGCGCCTGCATCGATGAGGGCCATGGAAATGGGCAAGGCTGTTTATTGTCAAAAACCGCTTACTCATCATATATCTGAAGCCCGGGCCATGAAAGAAATGGCACAGGAGAAGAATCTCGTTACACAAATGGGAATTCAAAAACATTCGAGTGACCCTTATCTAAGATCCGTTGTGCTGATTCAGCAGGGCCTGATTGGAAAAGTAAGCTGTGTCCGAGCCTGGTCGCCAAAAAACTGGGGCTATGACGGAGCTGCACCAATTGGTAGCGATCCTGTTCCGGAAAATCTGGATTGGAATCTTTGGCTGGGAACTGCACCTGAAAGGGCTTACAAAGAGCAATATTATCATCCTGGTAACTGGAGAAAATTGCTGGACTATGGATGTGGAACACTGGGCGATATGGGAGTTCATATCTTTGATACACCGTATACTGCCTTAGGTCTGACAGTACCCAAAACTGTCAATACCAGCTGTCGGGAATTTACCGGGTTCGGACATCCTGAAAACAACGTAGTTACCTACGAGTTTCCGGGAACAGCTTATACAACTGACAATTTTAAATGGGTTTGGTATGATGGGCCAGGAGCACCAGACAAGCATGAGGATCTGATTTTGCCGAATAATGACAAACTGCCGGATCAGGGCGCCGTTTTTGTTGGTGAAAAGGGAACCCTGCTCTTGCCACATTGTGAATATCCAAAGCTTATTGTGAATGGCAAATATGAAAGAATTGACATGCCTGACATGGACCTGGTCAATCATTATCACCAGTTTATTGATACCTGCCTGGACAAGGATACTTGTAGTACTCCATTCTCCTATGCAGCCAATCTAACGGAAGCGATATTGCTGGGCGTCGTCGCCAATCGTTTCCCAAACCAGACATTGCACTGGGATGGCGAAAAAGCAAAGTTCAAAGAAAAGGAACCGAATCAGTATTTAAAATCGGAATACCGCAAGTTCTGAATATTTGATGGCTTATGGACTCTTCGTGATCCGTTGGGGCCGCCCAGCCCGTGATCGACCGGGGTGGCGTTCCACCACGGAACCTACTGCCCATATATTATGATCTCAGTTAATGATGTCTTATGTAATTTGATCCCGCGGGATTACTTGCGTGATCCCGTTTGCATCAGAATTCCGAGTACAAAAGCAATCAAAACCTTCGGGTTTTATACTTTTTCATTTTAACTTCCTTCGAAAGCAAGCTTTCTCGGCCGTATAAAATGAAAAAGCCCCCAGCTTTTGCTGGAGGCTTATGCACTCTTCGTGATCCGCCCGGGATTCGAACACGGAACCTACTGCTTAGAAGGCAGTTGCTCTATCCAGTTGAGCTAGCGGACCATTGGATAATAATTGCTTCGCCAAACGAAGCTTTAGCGTAGTTTGGCGGAGAGAGGGGGATTCGAACCCCCGGTACAATTGCTTGTACGGCAGTTTAGCAAACTGCTGGTTTCAGCCACTCACCCACCTCTCCGGGTCATTACTGAAAAAGCCATTCTATCATGGCTTTGTAAAGGACTGCAAATATAGTATTTAGGTTTAAAAAAATATCTACTCACCCAGGTAATGTATGAGATGTGGATAAAAAAGTTGTTGTGTCGCATAATCCCCTGGCAGCCAGTTGTAGTGATTTAGCAGTCTTACCTGTGTGGAAATCGGAATTGAATCACCAGAATCGGTCAAGCTGAATCAGAGAGTTCATTGCAACAGAGTGAAGCAATCTCGATCATCCCCTCGGTTCACAAAATTCATAGATCTCACAATTTTCCCTCGATTCATACCCCATATCTCAAAAACTGGTGCCATATTGGAGTCCAACCTATAACCAGACGCTTTTATGAACAATCATGAGCCACTAATCACCAACGACGCCGTCATTTTCGGCTTGCTGATGCTGATCCTGATGTTTGTGTTTTCCACGGCAAGCAGTGGCAGCAAATTCTGGCAGAAGTTCTATACGATGGTGCCCACCATCCTGGTCTGCTACTTTCTGCCTTCGATGCTCTCTACGTTTGGGATCATTGATCCCCATGAGTCCAACCTTTATTTTGTGGCCAGCAGGTATCTGCTGCCGGCAAGTCTTGTATTGCTCACGATCAGCGTCGACCTGAAAGAGCTGGCCAAGCTGGGCCCAAAAGCCCTGATCATGTTTTTCACGGGGACCATCGGGATCGTGCTGGGAGGGCCGCTATCCATCCTCCTGTTTAGCTACATCGCCCCGGAGATCATCAACGCGCCACCACCCAACGAAGTATGGCGGGGACTCACCACCGTAGCAGGCAGCTGGATAGGAGGGGGAGCCAACCAGGCCGCGATGAAAGAGGTTTTTGAAGTGAGTGATGAGGTGTTTTCCAAGGTGGTGGCGGTGGACATCATCGTGGCTAATATCTGGCTGGCCATCATGATGATTGGGATCGGACGTAATGAATGGGTCAATAGAAAGTTGAAGGCCGACGACAGCTCCATTGAATCCCTAAAAAAGAAGATTGCTGATTACCAGCAAAGCGTCTGGCGGATCCCTACTGCCCCGGATCTGTTTAAGGTACTCGGGGTTGCTTTTATTTGTACGGCTTTTGGTCACTGGTTGGCCGATATCATCGCACCCTATATTGGAATGAATTTCCCCAGCCTGAAAGACTATAGCCTGGACTCCGGGTTCTTCTGGATCGTGGTGATCACGACTACATTGGGTGTGGTACTATCATTTACCCGAGCCCGGGAGCTGGAAGGGGCCGGAGCCTCCAAGATCGGAACAGTGTTCATCTTCATCCTGGTCGCCACGATTGGGACCTATATGGATGTGACTGCCATTTTTGATGACCTGGGACTCTTCCTGGTGGGTTTTGTGTGGATCATGTTCCATGCTGCTTTGTTGATCATAGTAGCCAAGATTATCAAAGCACCCATGTTTTTCATTGCAGTAGGGAGCCAGGCCAATGTGGGTGGCGCAGCTTCAGCTCCGGTAGTGGCCTCTTACTTCCATCCGTCACTAGCTCCGGTAGGGGTGTTGATGGCTGTGCTTGGATATGTACTGGGTACCTATGGGGCTTACATCTGCGGACTGATGATGCAGGGGGTAAGTCCTTGAGGGGTGAGAGTGGAGTCTTTAAATTTCCTTGCATATTGTTGCCAATATCCACATCATAATCGTACTTTGGTGGTATGAACTTCAAGCAATCCCTTCTTTTACTGTCAATATCATTATTTACAATTAGCTGTTCGACGAGCGATAAACCTGCTGATCTACCGAGGGTAGCCATTGCCGGTCTGGCCATAGAGTCGAGCACGTTCTCACCAGCTGTGTCGGAAACAGATGCCTTTCATGCCCGGGTAGGGGATGAGATCTTTGGGTATTACCCTTTTATGCATCCTGATTCAGCTAACCGACAGCGGGCAGAGTGGTTTCCGGCGTTGCGTGGCCATGCATTGCCGGGAGGGATCGTCTCAAAGCATGCCTATGATTCCTTATTGGGTGTGATACTGGAGATGCTGGAAGAAAACCTGCCTTACGATGGACTGTTCTTTGACATTCATGGTGCCATGAGTGTGCAGGGCCTCGATGACCCGGAAGGGGATATGATACAAAAGATCCGTGAGGTAGTTGGAACTGAAACACTGATCTCTACCAGCATGGACCTGCACGGAAATGTGTCAGAAGCATTGGCTGGTCATTCGGATCTGATCACCTGCTACCGCATGGCACCACACGAAGATGCTCTGGAATCCAAAAAGCGGGCTGTTGATAATTTGCTAGATCGTCTGGAGTCAGGTAAAGGGAAGCCAGCCTACAAAGCCTGGGTACCTGTTCCTATCTTACTACCTGGTGAGAAAACCAGTACGCGTATTGAGCCGGGTAAAAGTCTTTATGCAAAAGTTCCACCCGTAGCAGCCAGAGAGGGCGTGATCGATGCTGCTATCTGGATCGGATATGCCTGGGCAGACGAGCCGAGAAACCATGGCGTTGTCATGGTAGCCGGAGATGATAAAGAGGCAGTTGCCAAAGGGGCTGAAGAGCTGGCACAGGCCTTTTGGGATGTCAGGCATCAATTCGATTTTGTCGCACCGACCACGACATTTGAAGAAAGCATGAAGATAGCGCTGAGTTCAGATAAAAAGCCATATATGATCAGTGATATGGGCGATAATCCCACTGCTGGGGGTGCCGGTGATGTCACCTGGACCATCACGGAGATCCTCAAGCGACCTGAATTCAAAACACCAGATGGTCCAGCGCTTATTTATGCATCTATCCCGGGTCCTGAATTTGTCAAAGAAGCTGTTGCCATTGGGGAAGGAGGAAAGATCATTGCCACTGCAGGAGCCATGGTGGATGACAGGTATGCGCCTCCTGTGACGATCTCCGGGACGATAGAAAAGATTAAACATGGAGACATGCATGCTGAAACGGAAGTCGTGGTAAAGTCAGGAAGCGTTTCGGTGATTGTCACTAAAAAGCGGAAGCCATACCATCACGAAAGCGATTTCACGGAGCTTGGCCTCAATCCAAGGGAAGCGGATATTGTGGTTGTGAAGATAGGTTACCTAGTTCCTGAGCTCTACAACATGCGCGGCGACTGGGTGATGGCGCTGACTCCCGGAGGTGTGGATCAGGACCTGGACAGGCTGGGGCATGAAAGGATCAAAAGACCCATGTTCCCATTGGATTCTGATATGGAAGACCCGGATCTTTCTGCGCGGATGATCCCGCTATCTCACGAACTATAAAGCCGGTTAAAATATTTATTCAAAGCACACTAGTTTTGGGCCGAGAATAAATGTGATGAAGAAATATACGGTAGGCGTAGACATTGGAGGTGGACATATCTTAAGTGCAATCGTTGACAATGCTGAAAACAGGTTACTGGATGAGACAAAGTCCTATGTAAAAGTCAATAATAAAGGCACTTTTGACGAGATCATGACTTCATGGTCTGCTGCCTTAAATCAATCCATACAGCATATAGACCCAGATGAACTGGAAGGGATCGGTTTCGCTATGCCGGGAGCTTTCAATTACAAAGAAGGGGTTGGGATGTTTGAAGAGGGCAATAAGAAATATCTTGCCTTATACAAGATTAATATCAAGGATGCACTGACGCCTTATCTTGAAACAGATGTACAGCTACCCTTCAGGTACTTGAATGATGCAACGGCGTTTGCAGTCGGTGAGGCATGGGTAGGGAAGGCTAAAGGAGCCAGCAAATCCATTGCCGTGACGTTGGGTACAGGGTTGGGTTCTGCATTCGTTGATGAGGGGGTGCCCGTTGTCATGCGTGAGGATGTCCCTAAGGAAGGTTGTTTGTGGCACCTTCCATTCAAAGACGGACTGATAGACGATTATTTCTCCACCCGGTGGTTTACCATCACTTATGAGAAAAGGTTTGGCAAGAAAGTGGCAGGAGCCAAAGAACTCGCCGACATGGCCAGGGATACGTCTGAAATCATGGCCTTGTTCATAGAATTTGGGAACAACCTGGGTGAGATGTTTACCCCATGGCTGAAGAAGTTTCCTGCCGAAGTCATCGTGATGGGCGGTAACATCACCGGAGCGTTCAACCTGTTTGGCCCGTCCATGCTTGAATATTTCGATAAGCAGGGAATCAAGACTCAGGTAAAGATATCCGACCTGATGGAAGACTCAGCTTTGCTGGGAAGCACCCGTTTGTTTGAAGATGCCTTTTGGGATCAGGTAAAGGATCAATTGCCGACTTTGTAATTCCTGGAAAGCGACAAAACTGGCGCAAGACGTCCCGCTTGTGACAGTTTTATTAACGACACGAATTATTGATAACTTAATATCTAACGTTATCTATTAATATATTATATTTCATGTATGAGCAGGAAATATAAATTTTCCGATCAGGACAAACTTTACTTCATCTCTTTCACTGTTATTGAATGGATTGACCTTTTCACCAGAATAATATATAAGGATATTGTAATTGACAGCTGGAAGCATTGCCAAAAGGAAAAGGACCTGGAAATATATGGTTGGGTTATTATGACTAATCATATTCACATGATAGTGGGCACACAGGGTAGACCACTAGATAAAATCATTGGTGAAATGAAAAGTTTTACCTCCCGTATGTTGAGAAAAGCACTTCAAAACAATCCTCGTGAAAGCAGGAAAAAGTGGATCATTGAAATGATGAAGAATGCCGGACTGCAGAACGGGAATAACAAGGATTGGCAATTGTGGCAACAGCACAATCACCCACTACAAATATTTTCAGAAGCTATGTTTCATCAAAAATTACAATACATCCATGATAATCCTGTGGTAGCTGGTTTTGTAGAATTCGAAGAAGATTATTTGTACAGCAGTGCCAGAGACTTTCATGGCAAGAAAGGATTGATCGAATTATGTTATATATAATTATAGCACAAGCACAAGCGGGACGCTTATCTAGTTTTAGGTATATCGTGACAGTTTTATTGCCATGTATTTTTCATAACCAAACCCCCATAAAAAAAAGAAGGTCCCTTATGAGGACCCTCTCTATCTATTGATCGGATTTGGCAGGATATTATAACCTGATAATATCCGCACTAAGTTCATGTGTGTTTCCTGTTGGTGGAGTATCAAAGCCAGTAAGAATGATGTTGTAATACCTTCTACTCAACAGCTCCACGTTGGGTACCTGAAGCACTGTATTTTGTCCATCTTCAGCTACGAATTCGAAGGAAACCCTACCAGCGTCCACTGGTTTGAAATCACTACTGCTTTTGAAATTCTCTGCAGCAAACAGGTCATCTTCATCAGCCAATACCCTTACAGCAGGTACGTCAGGTGAAAGGTGAATAAATCTTACCATCGCTTTGCCTGATATGGCATCCGGAAAGCTATCCTGAACCATAACAGCCTCGAGGTTATTGGCTGTGTTGGCAAGCAGGACGGAATAAGACTCACCCACTTCAAAAGTGAAAGTGGTGTCTACCAAAGCGACTACCCCGGCATTCGATTTGATAAACTTCATGTTTCTGTTACCAGGATAGAAATTCAGGTAATTGCTAAAATCCCTGAATTCGAATGGGTCATTGTTGATCTGACCTGTGCTGACCCGAATATCCAGCCCATCAGTATCGGGTGAACCATGATAAATACTCACGTGAGCCACTTCGATGGGTGTGGGCTCATCCATCTCATCACAACTGGTCAAGAATAATATGACAGTTACTGCTAGTCCTAAAACTATTGACCCCAGTCTATAGTTTCTATTTTTCATTTTTGGTTGCATAGTTTGACAAATTTTATTGCCTTACAATTATTTTGAGTTTGTAGATCTCACTACGCCCATATAGACAGATCGACCAGAAAATTGGTTGGTAGGAAAATGAAAAATATTACGAATGGAGAATATTGATGGTTTTCCGGACCAAAGAGATGATCACTCCTTCATCTTTTCATGCAGATCCTTTGAAATCCTGATTTTGGAAGGGTCCGTAATGATTAAACTATATTCTGAGGTATTATCCGGAATCAAATTTCTGGATGGGAAAATTCCCTCGGGTAGCAAATTAGGCATTTGATCAGGAGAAAGCCTTTCAACGAGAGCTTTTGAGGTAGGGGATCCCAGTTTTTGTGGGCTGTGTTGTGTAAAGGGCTTTTCAGATAATTTGTATTCGGGCTTAGTATAAAAAGACAGACCTTCTTGAGAGGCAATGTCCTTGGCATTTTGCCGATACTGGGCTTTTGCAGGAATAAAACCAAGAACTATCAGAGCGAGAATACAACCTAAATATTTCATGATACGACCCTTATTTATAAGTAAGATAATTACTTAATCTTAATTAACTGTATAAGTGAGGGTTTTACTAGGTTGGTACCCAATTCTGTGTGCCTGGATCAAAACTTTTCCCTGTTGTGGAATTGTGATGGGTTTGGAATACACCTGCCATGATTCAGGTTGCTGCCCTGATTCTGATACCACCTGGTACCCGATTGAAGCTCCTTTAGTCCCACAGGTAATCGTTAATTGATCCCCATTTACTTCAAAGGTGGGCTCCATTGTTACGGGTTGCTGATCTTTCCCATCCCATAGCTGGTCAATCAGCTCCCGCTCGGGTAGATTGGGTTGGTCACCAACCTGAGTGAGCCACCTGTCCATTTCGGTCCGCATAGCGTTCAACTTGTTCGCATATGCCGGATCTCCTGCTAGATTATTTAGCTCGTGAGGATCGTTGATACAGTCAAAGAGTTCTTCAGGGTCTTTGGTTTCCCTGAACCACTGCATTTGGTACTCATTCAGCTGCCCGGCATCTCTCAATCTGAGCAATTCTTTCATTGTCGGGATTTGCTCCCGGTAACTCACGGGTAGATAATAAGGCTGCTCGGGTCGGTAGTTGCGGATGTACTTATATTGTGGACCACGAACGGCTCTGATAGCATCAGTGAATTCATCAAACCGGTCTGCTGCGCCATGAATATATGATCTTTCATCAGCGGTTTTATGTGATCCCAAAAATGTCTGACCGTGCATGTAGTCTTTGGGAGCAATATCAGCCAGAGACAATACTGTTGGAGCCAGGTCAATGAAGCTAACCAATTGCTCATCTATGGACCCGGCACCTCGTTTGTCAGGGAACCACACGATCATGGGAGATTTCAATCCGCTGTCATAGATCAGCCTTTTTTGACGTGGGAGCGGCCCGCCATGATCTGCATAAAAGAAAATGATGGTGTTGTCCAGCAAACCATCTTCTTCCAGTTGATCCAGGATGGCTCCAAGCTGTCGGTCCATCTCGGCTATATTGTTGTAAAGCTTCCACATATCGCGCTGAGTCACCTCATTATCTGGCAGATAGGGAGGTACATTGAAATGGATAGTGCTATCAACGAGAACAGGCGTCTCCTCTGGTCCTGTTTTCCCATTCCAGGTCTGTTGTGAAATGGAAGTGTCTCCCGAATGATAATGCCTCAACTCATTTTTTCTGATCCCATAAGGTTCGAATAAGCCGGACTCATGCGTGGTGGTGAAATTGAAAATAGCAAAAAAAGGCTGCCCATCTTTTCTGTTTCTGAAATGCGCATAGTAGCTGCTTTCATCCCAGGCCGTGACCGGAGCCCTAAACTGGTAATCTTCCTTTACATTATTCGAGCAATAGTAACCTTCCATTCTCAACCATTCACTCATCATGCGGGTTTCCGGTGGCGGGATAGCCTCGTATTTCGGGAGTCCCGTGTGATCAGTATGAGAGCCGGTGCGCATATGATTGGCACCAAAGCTGGAAGGGTAGAGGCCCGTGGCAATGGCGGCCCGGCTGGGAGCACATACTCCGGAAGGAGAAAAGAAGTTGGGGTATCGTACACCCTCTGCTGCCAGTCTACTGATGTTGGGCGTTTTGATGGTGGAATCCCCAAAAGCAGGCAGGTAATGACCCATATCTTCCGTGACCAGCCACACGATATTGGGGCGCATGGTTGTAGGTTCACCTCGGTCTGTATTTTGGCAACTGCCTAGTACAATTATGGAAGCGAAAAGAATAGGAAAGATTCTTCTTAAAAGGGTCATTTTCGGGTTGGTTAGGTGTTGGTTAGCGTTTTAAAGCACTTCTTTCAATCCTTTGATCAGCCTGTCTACATTTTCTTTTCTGGCTGTGTGGCCCATGATGCCAATTCGCCAAATTTTACCTGCCAACGGGCCCAAGCCACCACCGATTTCAATCTGATGGTTTTTCAATAAATGGGTCCTGATTGATGCATCATCAACTCCATCGGGAATTGTTACCGCGTTGAGCATTGGCAACCTGTATGCCTTCTCCACATAGAAATTCAATCCTATTTTTTCCAACTCCTTACCCAAATATTCATGGATCTCTGCATGTCGTTTGTAGACATTTTCAAGTCCCTCATCCAGGATCAGGTGTACGGCTTCATTGAGGGCATACAGCATGTTGATAGGAGCTGTATGATGATAGGCTCGCTTTTCCCCGGCCCAGTAATTGATGATCATCGTAAGGTCGAGGTACCAGTTGGGTACCTTGCTTTTCCTGTCCATGATCTTTTTCACCGCCCGGTCCGACATGGAAACGGGAGATAATCCCGGAGGACATGAGAGGCATTTCTGGGTACCACTGTAGATGGCATCTATTTTCCATTCATCCACTTTCACGGGTATGCCACCCAGGCTGGTAACAGAATCCACCAGAAACAGAGCTCCGGTCTTTGTGACGATTTTTGAAATCTCCTCTACAGGATTTCTGACCCCGGTAGATGTTTCGGCATGTACCACTGCGATCAGGTCGTATTTTGAACCCTCCAGCTTTTTCTCAACATCTGCAGGTACTACAGGGGTACCCCATTCAAACTCAAGCACATCAACTTCTGCTCCAAGCCTGCCGGCCAGGTCCTGCATTCTTTTGCCGAAGACACCATTCGATAAGATCAATACTTTGTTTCCCGGCTCGACAAGATTTACAAAGCAGGTCTCCATACCGGCTGATCCGGTACCGGAAACGGGGATGGTGAGCTTGTTTTTGGTTTGGAAAAGGGTCTGGAGTGAAGTCTTGATGTCATCCATGATCCGGATGAAATGAGGATCGAGGTGACCAAGAGATGGGGTCGACAGGGCTTCATAAACTTCATTGGGTACGCAAGATGGCCCAGGACCCATTAACAATGTTTCAGTGACTTCGTTGAGCAGTTTAGATTTCATCAGAGGGGTAAAGGGTTTTAGTTCTTTAGAATTTATGCATGTTATTGTATCGCAAAATAAGAATTCCGATGGAGACAACAGAAAGTGACCACATATTAATCTTGCTTTTGGCACAAATAGTTAAGTTTTTCTAACTTCAAGCCTTCGAAATGATCAACCCATACAAAAACCTATGATGAAAAATTTGACCAGCTTAGTAATAGCCATTGTTGTTGGCTTATTAATATCCAGTTGTGGAGAGGAACCCGCCAAAAAGCCGAATATCCTGGTGATATTCAGCGATGACCATGCGTACCAGGCAATCAGTGCCTATGGTTACGGATTAAACAATACACCCAACATTGACAGGATTGCCAATGAAGGCGCATTGTTTACCCGGTCATGTGTAACAAACTCGATCTGCGCTCCGAGCCGGGCGGTGTTACTAACCGGGAAACATAGTTTCGTAAATGGTAAGGTGGACAACGTGCAGCCTTTCAACTGGGATCAGCCCAGCTTCCCTAAGCTATTGCAAGCCAATGGTTATCAGACAGCACTCATTGGTAAGATCCACCTTGACGGGTTGCCTCAGGGATTTGACCATAGCATGGTGCTGCCTGGTCAGGGACACTACTACAATCCTGATTTTATTGTAAATGGTGAGCGGAAAAACTTCCTGGGTTATTGCACCGAGATCATCACCGAGTATACTATGAAGTGGTTGAAAGAGGAGCGTGATCCTGAGAAACCTTTCCTTTTGCTTTACCACCACAAAGCTCCCCATCGTAACTGGAAGCCTTCACCAAAATATCTGACCTTGTTTGACGATAAGGAGTTTACACCACCTGCCAACTACTTTGATGATTATGAAGGTAGGGGAGTTGCTGCGAAAGAGCAGGAGATGGAAGTAGATGGACACGCTCAGTGGGGGCATGACTTCAAGATGGTAGTGGATCCCAATGGTGATAGCACAGGTTTTCATAGGGAACTGGCCCGATTTGATGAAAAGCAGCTGGCAGATTGGAATGCTGCCTACGAGCCAAAAAATGAAGCTTTAAAAGCTAAATATGCCGAGATGTCTGAAAAAGAGATCGGGATATGGAAGTACAATCGCTATATCAAGGATTATTTACGAACCATTCAGTCGGTTGACGATGGTGTGGGAGAGGTGATGGATTACCTGGAGGAAAATGGAATGCTGGACAATACCATCGTGGTATACACATCCGACCAGGGATTTTACCTGGGCGAGCACGGCTGGTTCGACAAGCGATTTATGTACGAAGAATCATTCAGGACGCCTTTACTGGTTCGGTATCCAAAAGAGATCAAAGCCGGAACAAAGGTTGATGAGTTGGTTCAGAACCTGGATCTGGCCCCGACATTCCTGGACTACGCTGGTGTTGAAGTACCTAAAGAGATGCAAGGGATATCATTCAGAAAGCTCGTAAGTGGAGAGACTGATGAGTGGCGGGATGCTGTTTACTATACCTATTACGAATATCCGTCTGTTCACATGGTCAAAAGACATTATGGTGTGGCAGATAAAAGGTATAAACTCATCCACTACTATTATGACATCGACCAGTGGGAATTGTATGACTTGGAAAAGGATCCGGCTGAGATGAAGAATCTTTACAACGACCCTGAATATGCATCAGTAAGAGAAGGTATGCATAAGAAGCTGGCTGAGCTACGGGAGTATTATGGTGACAGCGATGCCAATGATGAAAAATATCTGGACAAGTATCTGGAAAGCACCAAAAGAGAAAGAGCTGAGATAAGAGTTATTCAATAATAATCGGCCTCCGAAAACTATAGAAATTAGCAGACACTAGCGCGGAAGTTACTTCCGTGCTAGTGATGCAGTTATTTGCTTATTCCCCCGGACTAAACTTAAACACCCGCTCCATCTTTACCCACTTTTCAGCGGAGGATGCATCAGGAGACGACTTTTGATATTTGGTCATAAATTCTTCCCACTCAGCCTGGCGTGGTAACCCTGCCAGCTTGCCCATTTGCGTTTCGAAATCAAAATCAGCAGGAGTTACGAGGATCATAAACAAATGGGTCCCATCGAGGTAGATCTCATGATCCAGGATGCCTACCTTTTTGATTCCATCCAGTACTTCAGGCCATACTTTCGCATGCCATTCTTTGTATTCCCGGATAAGCTGAGGATCATCCTTTAGCTCAAGGTGCATACAGTATCTTTTTACTGGCTG